>CAZIAN010000168.1:3559-4684 GCA_964537355.1 uncultured Pirellulales bacterium
CTGAGGTCGGAAAGGTCCTTGAAGAGATAGTCCAGAGCGTCGGCAAGACGAATGACCTTGTAAGTGAGATAGCCGCTGCTTCGCAGGAACAAGCACAGGGCATCGACCAGGTCAATACTGCGATGGCCCAGATGGACAAGGTTACACAGCAGAATGCTGCCAACGCCGAGGAATCCGCCAGTGCCTCTGAAGAGCTTAGTGCTCAGGCCGAATCTATGAATGATATTGTCGGTGAGCTGGTGAACCTGGTTGGGGGATCTTCTTCAAATCAGCGTAAAAGTTCCAATCGCCACCATCGCAAGTCAAATGCTAACCAAGGCGCTGCTCATAATACTCACCAGGCATCGAACAAGGCTAAACAGCACGGATTCGGTATGTCTGACCATGCTTTTCACAAGATAGCCAATGGTCATACTCAAGAGCAGGTCACAAGGCAAACTGCCAGGACGAGTGCGCCGGAGAAAGTAATCCCGTTGAAAGGCGATGAAAACACGGGCACCGATGATTTCAAAGAGTTCAACGGCTGATAGTTTACGCAGCATTTGTAAGTTGATTGTGTTATTCCGGGCGAATACTCTTAGTATTCGCCCGGATTTAATAACTTGAAGAGCGTGGAGTGTAAAAGCCACGATATATCCGACCAAATGAGTGGTCGGATAACATTTGTAATTGAGTGCAGAACAGAAGTACTGTTTCAATATTTTGTATGCAGTTAGTGAGTTAGTTTAGGTGCACAAGATGAATTCGGAAAAGATAAATATTCTGATGGTGGATGACGACCCCGGTGCCTACCGTTTAGTAAAGATGATTCTTGATGAATCACCTAAGCCGGTGGAGTTTGCAGTCGAATCAGCCGGGACCCTGGCCGAGGGGCTTGATGCTCTGGCTGAACACAGCTTCAATTTAGTCCTACTCGACCTGGGGCTTCCCGATAGCGATGGACTTGAGACTGTTGATAAAGTCTATCGGATCTATCCTCATATACCAATCGTTGTGCTCACCGGACTTGCGGACGAGGAAACAGGTTTACAGTCTGTAAAAAAGGGCGCCAGTGACTATCTGGTAAAAGGCAAATTTTTCAGGGATATGCTGGTACGAACTATCCGCTATTCTCTTGAAAGAAAA
>CAZIAN010000168.1:4784-9443 GCA_964537355.1 uncultured Pirellulales bacterium
TGGGTATGCTTGAGCTGGCTATGGATGAGCCTCTCGATGATAAGGTGACGGATTATTTGCAGACCGCCAAGTTATCAGCGGACACATTATTAGCAATAATAGATGACATTCTCGATATATCGAAGATCGAAGCCGGTAAAATATGTATAGAAATTATTGATTGTTCATTGAAACAACTGCTCTGTGATATTGATGCTCTGATGCGTCCGCAAGCCGAGCAAAAGGGTATCGAGCTTACGATTTCCATTGATACACCGGTGCCGGAGCAGATAAGAACCGACCCGACAAGACTGCGGCAGTGCCTGCTCAATCTCGTGGTTAATGCGGTTAAGTTTACTGATTCCGGTTATGTGCGCGTCCATGTAAACGGACAGGATAGTACAGCCATACGTTTGGACGTTGAAGATACAGGCATAGGAATCGAACTAGACAAGCAAAAGCTAATATTCGAAGCATTTACTCAGGCAGACAATACTACTACTCGGAAATTCGGAGGGACAGGCCTTGGATTAGTTATCACCAAAAATCTTGCCAAGTTGTTAGGCGGGACAATATCGCTCGACAGCAGGCCCGGTGAAGGTTCGACGTTTTCACTTACCATCGGTGCCGGTGTTGATGTTGGCAAGGGGCCGATGGCAATTTACGTCGATGATGTTATCGGTGTTCAGAAAGTTGTACTCAAAGAATTAGCCGGTCTTGAAGTAAATTCGGAGTATTATACCGCCGCCGCAGTCATGGGTGATGGTACTGTGGCAATGGTACTGGATATCGACCAGCTCTTCGGGAGCATCGATGCTGAGAAAATAGAAGTCTAAAAAGGTAAAGATTATTATCCTTACGTAAACAGCGGCGTAATATGATATTCGTTCTTTGCGGACTTGTTTATAGCGAATACGCAGGGATATACAGGATATGGATCACAGATTTTTATTACCAGGGGAATATCACGTCACCAAAAAACAGATGTCTATTGACACTTTGCTCGGCTCGTGTGTGAGTGTTTGTTTATACAATTCAAGAAATGGCTTCGCCGCTATGAATCACTTTCTGCTCGACCGCCCCACAGACGAACAAACCACTGATATTGGAAGATATGGAATCACCTCGACCGATCAGATAATCAGCACTCTTATGTCTGTTGATGATAATCCTTTTAACTATCGTGCACAAATCTTTGGTGGTGCGGCGGTAGTTGACGCTTTGACAGACAGTCGTAACATTGGTGGAAGAAATATGCTTGTAGCCCAGGAAGTGCTTGATTCATACCATATCCGTGTTATCAAAAAGGATGTCGGAGGAACTCGTGGCAGACGCATCAAATTCGATACGGCCTCGAATACGGTTCATTGCAGGTACACGGGCCAAACCGAGGAGGCTAAAAGACTGGCTCTAATGCGTCAAAATATTGCCGGCAGAAAACTCCGTGTCTTAATTGTCGATGATTCGACTACCGTCCGAAGATTGTTACGAAAAGCTATTGAATCAACCTCTGATATGGAAGTCGTTGGCGAAGCCCAGGATGCTTACGAAGCAAGGGACCTGGTGCTTTCGGCCGATCCGGATGTCCTGACGCTGGACATCATTATGCCTAAGCTCGACGGCTTAAGTTTCCTCAAGAAACTTCAACAATACTATCCAAAGCCGGTTGTTATTGTTTCTACTATCGCCAAAGACAGCTCCAGGGTAGCTGAAAATGCCGTAAAATATGGTGCCGCAGAAGTCATAGACAAGGAAGCTTTGGAATTATATAAGGGAATGGATGTCGTCTGTGATATACTGATACCGAAACTTAGATCTGCTTCTCGTAAAATCCCCAGTCAAACATTGGCATAAGAAGTTAAATCAGCCGGTTTGGAAATCATCTTGAAATAAAAATATTTCACTACGATTATTTCATATATGAAATTTCCGGCGCCCGGCAGCGTCAATAAAAAAGGGGCTTATACCGAGATTCGGCATAAGCCCCAAATTAATACACAAACATTTGCCTAAAAAAGGACGAAGGCCTTCTATTTAGGAAATCCGGTAAGCTGTATGTTGTCGACCGCCCACCACCAGTCGTTTCCGGCTTCGAATAAACCGAACGTCAAAACGACAGTCGTAGCCCACGGTGGATTTTCCAAATTGAGCGTGATAGTTTCATTAGTGGAACTATCATTCTTAAAATTAGGACTGGCCGAATCGGATTCCCACAGGAGCACCTCGACAGGTTCGGACCCATCGTAAGAGGCGGTGATGTTCGCCGTCTGGTGATAGTTATCGTCGAATTCCGGACGCCAGCTCGAATCGAACTTAAGCTGAACCGTACCGGCCTGGGTACTGGAAATATCAATTGCAGGCGTACTCATGAAGGTCTTGTACCAGCCGGCTGATGCCGAATCTGTATGAGCGGTATCGTCCCACTCATCCGGGTCGGCCACAGCAACTGCGCCCTGTCCCAATGTGAATTCCGAACGTCTTTGGTCACCGGCGACGCCGACCCACCAATCCTTATCAGTGATGGCCCAACCGGCCCAATCGGCTACACCGTCAGTATCCGGATTACCTATTCCCGGAACACCACTTTCATCAATAAACCATCCTTCCGGCGGAGTGTCTGTCCAGACATCCGGGGTACCTGCGGATTCCTCCGGGCTCTCACCCAGTTCCAGAGTCTCGAAATCCTCTTCAAACAACAGCATTCTTCCTACAGGAGCCGGGGCGGTAGATAATCGGATATCATCAAAGAACACTGTTCCTGAACCGCCGGCCTGCGGATTGCTCTTATCACCGAAACCAATAGAAATCGTATTGACGTTGGTGAGGTCCACACCCTGGCTTGCAATCGCCTGCAGATCGATATTCCAGGCCGTCCAGATACCTGTCTGCGATGCATTAAGATTATCATTATTGACCACCGCACTGCCGTTGACAGCGACATACATCTGCTCAGCGGCGTTTGTCCTGTTACCCCTGTAATAAATTATCAACGTGTTAACACCATTCTCTGTCCAGTCACGGTTGGAAGTTAATGTCAGGGTTGCCTCAGAGTTCCCAGGAGCGTTGTCGTAGAACAGCGGCATCGATTGGGAGCCGCTGCGGACGACAGTCTGCTCGGCAAAAGGTGGACTTTCGTAGCCAACGAGAGCTCCGTTTGCCGGGTCACCAAATCCATCCAACCAGGCCAGAAATATCCTGTTACTCCCGGGTTCATCTTCATTAAGGTCATTGTAGCTCTCGAAATCATCTACTACAAGGAAGCCGGCTGTCGTGAAACTCCACACAAGACCTTTAACAGGATTGCCCGCATCATAGACTGCATCGACACGCCAGTAATACACTGTGTCCCAGTCAAGTTTGCCGGGGTCCAAAATTTCATCGCCGGCAGCTTTGTTGCCTTTGTACTCCGGCGAAGCTGTCGTGGCATTGTTAACAGCATCCGCATCAGTACCGAGGTATATATCGTGCGAAGAAGCAGTATCTGCCGGCGTCCAGCTCAGAGTCGGTGCCTGACTTACATCCACAGCACCATTAGACGGATTCGGGGCTCCGGCGGCGCCAACTGTCGTAAAGCTCCAGACATCGCCTTTATAAGTCTCGGCGGCATCGAACTCATCGACACGCCAGTAATAAACCTTCTCTGCTTCGAGCGAGTCCGGCAAAAAGTTTTTGGCTGCCTGGTTAGACCCGCCGGTGGCGTTGTCAACTTCATCAAAGCTGGTGCCGATATACACTGTGTGTAATTTCGCACCGAAACCTTCCTTCCAGCTTAACTCTACATTCAATTCTGCAAACTCAGCACCATCAGGAGGATTGGGATTTGTTGCTATCTTTGCTGGAATCGAAAAGCTCCATATACTGCCTACCTGTGTTGTACCGTCATCCTGGACCTCATCAATCCGCCAGTAGTAAGTTGTGCCCGGAACAAGGCCATCAGGAAAAGCAAATCCGGGAAAGCCGACAACATAAAATTTTGTGGTTTGATTGCCCTGGAACGTATCGCCGGTACCATCTTTCACATTGTCAAGATTGTCGCCGAAATACACATCGAACGAGGCCCCGGCTCCCTCCCATGCAAGGTTTGCCCATGTGTCTTCATGTACAGCGCCGTTGGCAGGGATCGGTTTCGAAGCACCTGCCCACCCATTGCCGGCGATGCTCAGAACCAAAACCAAAGAAACCAGGAAAATTATTTTTTTACACATAATAGTACTCCCAAAAAAGAATTAAGATAATTATTGATTATGCTCTGGCCACACACCAAAACATTTGTGGTTTTTCGAAATGTGAACTGTCGATTGAGAGGTGATAATCTTCACATCGGAACCCAAAGTCACCGTTACTCCCAACCCTGTGTCTTGCATAATATTCATCCTCCTCTACTTGGAAAACTAAAAATTTCCCCAAAACAGATGACCTAAATTCACACATACCTGCTTTTTAGACCTCTCGAGGCAGGTTATGTGAAGCCACAGACTTAACACATATTATTTATACCAAATCAGCCACTTTCCCGTCAAGGAAAATCACTCAAATTATTTGTTTCTTTATCTATAATGACTAAAAAGGGGCCTATACCAAAGCATAGGCCCCATGCAAATCTTAGCAGCTTAGTTCGCATTTCCGCGAACTAATTCAGACCTTCATTAATTCAAGCCATCATTATTTCCTGGCTCTCAA
>CAZIAN010000169.1:0-1445 GCA_964537355.1 uncultured Pirellulales bacterium
AACCTGTAGTGAGCATGTGCCCAAGGTGCTTTTCGAAACTATTCGAAAGCGATTATTTTTTGGCCCGTTCGATAGCCTCTTCCAGCGCTCCGAAACCCTCGTTCCATTCATTAAGCCGGGTAACGTTCTTTTTCCTGGCGATTTTCATAAATTCCTCGAAAGCACCCTGGATCGTCTCCTGCATAGGCCAGTCGGCGCCGATTTCCTCAGCCTTTTGCCGCATCTCATCCCAGCGTGTCATAAAGGTGTACATCAACGGAAGCTGCGCGACCTGTACCCGGAACAGCAAATCGGAATCATCCTTAACTGCCGCTTCAGCGGCCTTCAAATGTGCCCAGCCCCTGCTGAGAGTATCGAAAGAAAGGTATTTGGCCGTGTTCTTTTCGAAACAGCCGAGCCAGTCCTCACTCGCCTCAACGGCATCATGAGTTACATTTATATAATCCCTGATGTGCCCGGCGGCGGGGCCGTAATAACCCTCGATGAATTCGTCAATAAGCTCCTGTCCATCCCGGCTTGGGTCCCACAAAAGCTTGGCCAGCACCCATGCCCGCAATTCCGCCATCTCTGCCCCGTTCGTGGTGTAAGCGCCTTGCTCGAAGATGCCTTTGACGTTATGCTCGGCGAAGAACTTTACATTCGGCCCCAAGACCCGCAGGTTCGGATGCGGCATTATATGGTGACGGAAATTTGTCGTATAGTCCCAGATATAAAGCCGGTTACTTATCTTCGACCAGCCGATGATATCGTCGCGGAATTTTTGGTTCCGTTCGTCAGCCAGCGGTTTGCTGAACGAGCACTCGATACTGCACAGACGCACAATAACGTTGTCCCGCGGCTTGACATATTTGGGGGGCTTGCGTGTATATTGATAAGCTAACGTGCTTATGGCAACATTCGGAAATTCCTCTTTAATATCATCGGCCACGGAATTGACAAATCGCAGCATCAATCCCGCTGGACTGCCTTCTTCTTTTTCGACGGCGGCGCATTTGGCGCATTGACAGTTGCCGTGCCAGTCGTTCTGTGAAACCGATGCGATAGTGGCGGCCGGATTTTTTCGCAGATTTGCTTTGAGATTTTTAACCAGCTCTTTGCGCATTTCCTCATTGGTCAGGCAAAGTTGGGCACGCTCATAAGTACGCTTGCCCTTGATTTCGCTGAACCATTCGGGATGTTCTTTGAAATATGTTTTGGGCGGAATTAACGGATAAAAAGTGTGCACAAAACCCTCGTAGGTATGATGGCCGCCGTGCTTTTCATCCAGGTTAGGACGGTTTCCATTGCTCTTGTTGCGAACGGCCCAGTCGCTGTCGAACGCGTCGAACCAGTACGGCTCGCGATATTCCAGCACAGGTACATAACGGACATCGAGATTATCCACTTTTAGCGTAGGCTTATTTGGTATCGTGCTTTCACTCGATGACCACCACCTGCAGCCGAGT
>CAZIAN010000169.1:1545-9443 GCA_964537355.1 uncultured Pirellulales bacterium
CGTAGGCTTATTTGGTATCGTGCTTTCACTCGATGACCACCACCTGCAGCCGAGTTCATCTTCGAGAAACGTGTAAACTGCATACAAAGTCCCGCGTGGATAACCGCCTGCTAAAATAAGGTCATCACCCACTCTGTGTATTACTACGCCGTCAGTGCCAAGTCCCTCAGTAGAGAAATCAGGTTCGGCCAGTTTGGCCGCTTTGGCTCCAACCAGCAAGCGGGGACTATCGGCGGCAGGGGGGCTTACTACTTCGATTTCCGCACCTGTTATCTGCTCGAGAAACTCGGCCAATTCTGCTGCGGCGTGCTGTTCGGGCTCGCTTGCGTCCTCGGCAATAACGATAACAGCTTTCGCTTCCCCGTTTTCAGCAATTGTGAACGCATCATCTTTGACCGTTTGTGAACACCCGACGATAAGTAACAGCATAGAAATCCATAATGTGATTATTATTTGTTGTAACCTCATCGTATAGTCTCCTTAACGAGTGTAAGATTTAAAACTGTTGATTTTCCGTTTTATTCTCAGTTTACGGTTATTCATTCTTGTAGTCGAATTGAACATATACTTTCGATTCAGTCTTATTTTTACTTGGTCAAATACTTCTCAATTGTAGCTCAGGGGATATCCGGGGCCGGTTCAGGGCTGCTGTCCACAGGAGGGACACTACGAGAAGGTTGTTTTGCAGTACATCGCCTTAATGCTATATTTACAATTCGCTTTATCAGGTTCTCATACGAAATACCGCATTTATCAGCAGACTCAGCAACTTCTTCTCCGTAAGCAAGGTCCGGATTGGAATTAGCTTCGAGTATATATATTTTTTTGTCCGAAGTGAGCCTTATATCTATCCTTCCATAATCTCGAAGCTGCAGTACCTTGTAAACTTTCTTGCAGATGCGTTCGATCTTCTTGATTAACGGTGTTTCAAGCTCGGCGAATCCGAATTTAATGTCCCATTTCTCCCTATATTTCGCATTCCATTTTACCCGGTAAGTGGCTAAGCAGGGCCCTTTATTGTCTTCAGGATTGAAAAAACATTCGCGAATCGGTAAAACACGAAGCCTCTTATTTCCAAGAATACTGACATAAAGTTCTTGTCCTTCGATATATTCTTCTGCAATAGCGGCCTGTTTCCATCTTTCGTGTACAAATTTTGCCCGTTCTTTAAGTGCGTCCTCTTTCCATACAATTGATGCATTGGAAATACCTTCCGAGCTGTCCTCAAGCGCAGGTTTTACCACTAACGGGAAATGAAGCGTTTTGGGAAGCTTAATAGTCTTGTTAAAAGGCAATGAGACAAACCTGGGAACACGAATTCTGTGCAGACTCAGAAGCTGCTTACATAATCTCTTGTCTCTGCTCAACAAAAGACCGGTTGCCCCGGCTCCTGTAAATGGCATTTCAAGCATTTCAAGAAGTGCCGCGATGTTTTTATCATTTTTGCGATCACCGCCTAAGTGCTCGGTGAGATTGAATACCAAATCAGGATGTTGTTCCTTAAGCTGTATGATAGTCTCTTCAATATTTTCCATTGACCCCAGGACAGAAACATTATGACCCAGGCTGCGCAATGTTTCAATAACATGGTACTCTGTGCTCTGTTGATCGGCCGCAGTCAGGAAATCCGGATCTTCCGGAGGAATCTCCGCGATATCAACCAGAACCGTAATATTTAATTTTTTCTTCATTAATGTCTATTGCTTTTGGGAATACGAAGTTTGTTGCCGGCTATTGCTGCGATTAAAGTTGCAGCGCCTATAATATCCTCTTCTTTACCATAAAGCTCTAATGTCTCGCAACGATTAATTAGCTTGTTGATTAGCTCGTAAACGTCATATTTTCTATGTCCCGTCCACTTTGTAATATTATTTAACAGTGCCCGGCGGTTCCGTCTCAAAATCCTTGAGGCCCTCTCGCTTGACGGGGTATCGTGTTGTCGTGAAAATACTTTCATCAAATTATCGTCATAAAATCCTTTAAATTCCTCTCCGAGAACCTTGCGCTTTCTTTCGTAGTAAGCTTTCAGTGTGGAAGTCATTCGCGAAGCCGACCATGGAGGTTTTTGTTGACATATTATTTTTGGAGTTTCGTTGGAGATTTTTTTCATTAAACTGTCAATATATCTCAGTTTTTTTATTGCAGGCCAGCCGCGATATTTTCTCTCCCAGCACAAGTTCGGCGTAAGCCACACCGCAAATGTTTCTGCAAAATCTTCGTCAGGATGTGACTGAGCATAATTATTCTCAAGATGTATCACAAACCGTTTTGAGTAGGGTTGAGAGTAATATGAATTCGAATATTTGCTGCTAAAAGGGCCAAACAATTCCCTCCAGCGGGTTTTCTTATAGAATTTGTATGCATAATTTAAAGCATGCCCTGCCTCGTGCCGCAAGAGTCTCATACACGATGCATCGGTACCTCCCTCCACTTCGAGCATCATTTTTTGTTCGATATGCCTGAGCCTTGGGTGCGCAAGACAAAAAGGTATTCCAATAATCGGCTCCCCGTCCGGGCACAGCCATTCATCTGCAAGATAACAAGGCGGGTGAAACGTTATGCCCTTTGTGTCCAGTTCATTGTAGAGGTTCTCTATGAGAGGCTCTAACGGAGATTCGCGAATAGATAAGTTAAAATCGCGAATTTTTATTTGCAGTAGTTCCTCATCGGAAAGAGCTTCCCAATCTATCTTTTTCCGGACACTTTTCATGAAATTCGTATTTAACTTATTGTTATCATAGTGAAATTAGCCTAAAGCAGCCTCTATAACATACCACAGTCTTATTCACTTGTCATGGTTTAGCTGTAAAATCCCGGCTAAAATACAATTTCCCGGCAAACCAATAATTGTCACAATGAAATTCTTCATAGCTTTCCTTTTGTAATTTTACCTGTTGTTTACGCGGAATCAATAGTATAGCTGTTTTGCAGACTAACGTTTAGAGATTCTTAAATTTTTTACACAAATTTATATTGTCATCTTATATGAAATATCCTACTGAAGTTTTGTTGGCTGATGTCTTGATAGGCTGGCAGGGATTGTTGAGTTGTTGGCATTTTGCTATTTTGTTCTGATTTGGTTGCAACTTGAGGTTGATATTTGTAATTACTGTTCTTAGAATATATTATCTTTTAAGGGATAATTAGCTGGCGGTAAGGATGGGGATTATTTAAATCCGAAATTCGTTTGGGAATTAAAAGGTTTTCGCAAAATGGATTAATATAGTATTGTAATGGAGGTTAAAATGACAAGGCAAATGTCGAACGGGAAATGCAATCTTTGCGGCAACACTTTCAGCAAGTCAGCGATGACTAAACATCTCAAATCGTGCAGACAAGAAGAACAAAAGACCGAGACATCATCTCCCGGCGGAAGTTCGAGGAAAACAAATGTTTTTTATCTTGTGGTTGAAGCACGCTACTCATCCGATTATTGGATGCATCTTGAGGTACCTGCCGATGCGAAACTTGAATTGCTGGACAGTTTTCTTAGACATATATGGCTGGAGTGCTGTGGACACATGAGCGCATTTACGATTGAGGGCAAAACGTACTCGGTAGCACCAATGGCGGATTTTGACGACGAGAATATGAAAATCAGATTGAATGAGGTTCTTAGTCCCGGTATGAAGTTTTTCCATGAGTACGACTTCGGAACTACTACACACCTGACGCTTAAGGTTATCTCACAAGAGCAAAAACAAATCAAGGGCAAGTCCGTCCGGGTTTTGGCCAGGAATGAACCTCCTGCGATTCCCTGTATGTCCTGTGGTAAAATTGCCACACAATTGTGCTCCGAATGCCATTGGTCGGGCGAGGGATGGCTTTGCGATGATTGCGCCGCCGAGCATAAATGCGACGAAGATATGTTCCTGCCTGTGGTTAACTCACCGCGAGTTGGAATGTGTGGATACACAGGCCAATAAATTTTTTAGCCTCAAAATTCATTACCGGATCCCTTTGTCATTCCATCGAAAGTTTGTTAACTCTGTGCAAGCGAGAAAGTAGGAATCCATGACATTGCGAGCGAAGAGAAGAAATCTCAATTCATTACTGCATATTTTTTATATGTTCTTTGGTCCAAAGAATTAATCTGTGTAATTTATCCTTCGTAGTCGTAGTACTGTGAAGAATGAATCTGAGAAAGCTATGGTTAGCAAAATCAATGGCATTCTCCGGACAAATTTGGTATCTTAATAACAAACTATAGAAAACTATATGCTATGAAAAAAGGTTTTGTATATCTTGTTGGAGCCGGCCCGGGCAGGGCTGATTTGATTACCGTTCGCGGCGCAGAAGCCCTCAAAGCCGCCGACTGTATTATTTACGACAAATTAGCCAATCCGGCCTTGCTGAGGTTTGCCCCCGCCGACACCGAGATTCTACACGTGCCCAAACGAGCCTGTGGCGCCTCGGTTACGCAGAAAGAAATCAATAAGCTGATGCTCGAACAGGCTCTGGCAGGGAGAACTGTCGTACGCTTAAAGGGCGGTGACCCCTGCATTTTCGGTAGATGTCACGAAGAGCTTGCCGTTCTTATCGAACACGGTATCGGTTTTGAAATCGTACCGGGCATATCCTCCGGCATCGCCGTTGCCGCCTATGCCGGTATCATGCTGACCGACAAGGAATATAGTTCACAGGTGATTTTTGTAACAGGTCACGAGGCCCCGGACAGGCAAAAGACCAATATCGACTGGCCCCTCCTCGCCAGGCTCAACGGCACTATAGTTTTTTATATGGGAATTGGCAATCTGGATTATATTGCCGCTCAGTTAATGGAAAACGGCATGGACTCCGATACTCCGGTGGCGATAATTGCTAATGCCACTTTCCCCACACAGGCAGTTGCAAAAGCCTCGATCTCCGAGATAAGCCAACAGTGTAAACAGACAGGAATTAAACCGCCCGCTATCGTAGTCATCGGCGCCGCCGCAGGAAGTGACACACAGCTTAACTGGTTTATGCAGCAGCCGCTGTTTGGCAGGAATATTGTAGTAACAAGGGACGTCCCCGGCAATATTGATTTTGCAGATAAGATTATTCGACGCGGTGGCAATCCTAAGAAATTACCAACAATAAAAATCAAATCTTTGACGCAGAAAAATGAATTTTTACGCACACTTGCAACAATCACAGGGCACGACTGGATAATCTTTACCAGCGGTAATGGCGTGGCTGTATTCTTTGAAGCCCTTCAGAGTCTGGGCAAAGACGCCAGAGTTTTCGGCTCAACCAAAATAGCTGCGATAGGCGGCAAGACAGCGGCTAAGTTAAGCGAGTTCGGAATAAAGGCGGATTTTGTACCGGGTGTTTTTACCAGCAAAGAGCTTGGCAGGCAATTAATCGCCCATACAAACTTAAAAAACAAAAAGGTTTTGCTGTTGCGTTCGAAGATTGCCTCCAACGAGCTTACCGAACTGCTTGAAAAAGCCGGAGCCAAAGTTCAGGATGTCGCCGTTTATACAGCCGAGCAGCAGATATGCAAAAGCGACTGGCTGATTGAAGAAATCAATAAAGACCGGATTGACTGGCTGACCTTTGCGAGTCCCTCTTCGGTAAATGCTTTCTTCAATCAAATCCCCGGCGATATGGTAAATTCAGCTAACGTCAAAATCGCATCGATTGGGCCTGTAACTTCCGAATGCTTGAAAACTCTCGGTGTAAGAGTTGATATAACGGCCACAGAGCATACCCTTGATGGACTAATTGATGCAATTGAGCAAACATATAAATAAATATTTCATTTTGGCCATTTGGAAATTTGAATTTCGATATTGTTTAGAATATCTAAATTCTCCGAAGGAGTAAATTATGGGCTTTCCGAAAATCAGAATGCGAAGGCTGCGCAGCAGTAGTGCAATGCGAAGACTCGTACGAAAAACCACTTTGAGTGTCGATGATTTGGTGTATCCGTTATTTGTCCGGGATGGTAGTGGCATCAAAGAGCCGATTAAGTCAATGGATGATTGTTTTCACTTTTCGCCGGATACCATTGCCGCCGAAGCCGTTGAAGTTGCCTCTCTGGGCATACCTGCGGTACTGCTTTTTGGTTTGCCGGCCAAGAAAGACGAAATTGGCTCTCAAGCATGGGCAGAAGACGGCGTTGTCCAGCAGGCTGTCAGAGAAATTAAAAAGGCGGCCCCGGAGCTTTTAGTTGTTACTGATGTTTGCCTTTGTGAATATACCAGCCATGGCCATTGCGGCGTCATAAAAGATAACAAAGTCGATAACGACCCTACCTGCGAACTCCTGGCAAAAATGGCCCTCTCACATGCTCAGGCCGGTGCCGATGTAGTTGCCCCTTCGGATATGATGGATGGCCGGATAAGCTCCATCCGTGAAGCCCTCGAAGAAAACAATTTCAAGGATGTCACGATTATGTCATACGCTGCTAAATACGCCTCTGCCTTCTACGGCCCTTTCAGAGACGCCGCTGAATCCGCCCCGGCCTTTGGCGACCGCAGGGCTTATCAGATGGACCCTGCCTCCGGTACCGAACAGGCCATGGCCGAGATTGCTCTCGATATAGAAGAGGGCGCTGATATTGTAATGGTAAAGCCCGCCCTGGCTTACCTCGATATCATCGCCGCAGCAAAACAGCGTTTCGTTTGTCCGCTTGCTGCATATAACGTTTCCGGCGAATATATGATGGTAAAAAATTCTGCCGCAGCAGGCCTGCTGGATGGAAAGGCAACAATGCTGGAACTGCTCACCTCAATAAAACGCGCAGGTGCGGACATCCTTATAACATACTTCGCAAAGGATGTGGCGAAAGAAATCAAATAAGCAGATGAGCTTTGGGCCCCTTACTTCTATTAATACTAATAAGAAAGGCTGCAAGTGATTATCACTCACAGCCTTTTTGTTTACATCAAATATCCGGCAAACTTACTACGGACAGTTCTCAAGCCAGTCGGTAGTGAAAGCCGCCAAATCCTGGATGTTGATTATCCCGTCGCCGTTGTAATCTTCACATATCGAGAAGCTCGAATCCGGAGTGAAGTAGTAATCCTCCGTCTCGCCGAATTCGTGGCCATCCCGTGGCCCGGAACCACCATTGCCTCTGACGCCGGGAGCACTGCCGCTCGTCCAGGGCTTCGGGGAAAGAGTAATCCTCATCCATATTTGCTTGGTACCGGCGTCCGGATGCCATGACTGGAATGCCGGTGTTGTGATCTGGTTTAAGCCGGCCGGCAAATTGATAAGATACTGATTCTGTACCGCCCACTCGGATACAATACCTCCTGAACAGGCAAGAGTTTGGTTGGTGTTGCTGTCATCGTCCCAGTCGCCGTCACGGTTCCAGTCGCACCAGATATTGACCCAGAGGTTGGTGCCCGGATTGACAACGTTGACGATATAATCAAGCGTAGTCCAGCGGCATTTTGGCATATTGACCGGGAAGATTATACCGTTGTCACCCTTGTCGTTGTCAGATGCGTTGGTTGTGGGTTTAATGTTATTGACGATATCCTGGTCCGGGCCTGTGTCGGCTTCGTTTTCGCTGGTAATCTGCTTACCAAGATGGGCCACCACTCTTTCAGCATTCAGGTGAATCGGACCGAAAGGCCCTGTGGTTCTGCCATCGTTATAGACGGTCGGATAATGGGCCTTGACTCCTGAAGGGCCTCCCTTGGGATATGCGGTCATATTACGCCCGAAATTGTTGGTGCTGTCAGGTGCGTCGCCGAGGTCTGATTGTGCTGTTGTCGATGCACCCTCGCAACTGACACTTATAAGTCCCTCACCGGTGTTGTCGCCGAATCCGCCGACTTCGATGAGGTACTGCTGACCGGCTGTTACATCAAGGGTTACCTCGGACTGCCAGCCGCATGAGTCGTCGTTGCATTCTATCAGTCTGCTTTGTGACGGATTGCAGCCGCCTCCGTTATAGA
>CAZIAN010000170.1:0-9322 GCA_964537355.1 uncultured Pirellulales bacterium
TGAATGTTACCTGCCAGCCTTTTCTGCCAATAGATACGGTCCCGTTGTCGCCGTAGAAAATGTTGCCGTTGTCGTGGCCTTCGAGGGAATATGGACACCACAGCCGCATTTCGTACATCAAATACACATCATCATATTCGAATGTAGCAACCTGTGTGTCCGGTGTCTGATGGTCGTCGTCGTAGAACAACTGCCCGCCGCTGCAGGAGACAGCATCGGGGAGCTTAACACCCAGACCCCACCTTGCAATGTCAATTTGGTGTATGCCGTCATTGCCGATATCACCTGTTCCGTAGTCCCAGAACCAGTGCCAATTATAGTGGTATCGATTTTTGTTGAAGGGACGTTTGGGGGCAGAGCCAAGCCACATATCGTAATTAACACCGGGCGGGGTTTCGCTGTCGGGCACGCGACCAATAGGGCCGCGCAACTGGCTGTTGATAGCCTTGGCCATTCGAATTTTACCAAGCTTGCCTGACTGCAAATACTCGACAGCATCGTTAAAACTTTCATAACTTCGGGACTGGGTGCCATGCTGAACAATCTTTTTATGTTTGCGTGCCAGATTAACAAGGAAACGCCCCTCGGATATCGTGTGGCTCAGGGGTTTTTCGACATATACATCTTTTCCTGCAATCACCGAGGCCGCCGCCAAAGGAACGTGCCAATGGTCCGGCGTGGCAATGCAGACTACATCCAGTGACTTGTCTTCGAGCATTTGCCGATAGTCGCTGTAGCCGTCAACCTTTTCTTTGCGGTCTTTGAATTTTTTGACTTCCCGGTCTAAAACATTTCTATCCACATCACACAGTGCCACGACCCGCACTCCCGGAGTATTATGGAAATTGCCGATTAGTCCCCGGCCCCGCCCGTTAATACCAGCGGCTGCTACGCGAATATCACCATTCGCCCCCCGTACCCGGGAGAACGGCACTGTTAATGCGGCACCGGCCATCAATGAACTCTTTACAAAATTTCTACGCGTTATCTTTTTCATAATCAATCTCCCTTCATAATCCTTATTGGAAAGAGCTATTCGGCCCCCTATTATAGAGCAGCGTTATCGGTTTAATTTCGGTACATTATTTTGCAAATTCCCTGAACCTTTCCTCCATTTGCTCGGTTGTCCTTATCCCTTCATAAACAACAACGAGAAACCTGAAATGCACCTTTTGCCCCTGTTTAAGCGTTAAGCGAAGCGGCAGCACAGGGTTCATCTTATACTTGCTTTGTCTTTGAAAATCACCCTGTCCCAACGGATTAGCTGAAAACAGACCGTAACTTCTCACATGCCAATAAGTGGGATAGTTGATACTTTCAGGGTGATTAAGAATAGCTATACCAACTACTTTTCCTTTTCTTATTCCCTGCAGCGCAACCCATCGCGCACGTTTGCCCCATACATTCTTCGCCGTTTCATCGCCGTTGGAGCTGAAGTACCTGCCTGTCCCGGAAACTGATTCCTCAGGCAGCGGCTGCCGGGGTTTGAGTATCACATTCGAATCGCCCTCTCTTAAACAGTCGGCAACTCGAACCGCAAATACACCCTCTTCGATATCTTCAAACGCCACCTTGGTCTGCATGGCCGTAAGGTCGATACTAAAATCAATGGCATATTCATCTTCATTTTCACCCGCCAGAAAGACCATACTTCTGTTTTCTTCCAATAATATATTACCGTTGCGGTCTATCCATTGCATCACAGCAGAAATTTTTCCTTTACCCGTACCACCGGCCACTTGTGTTGTTTCTATATGCTTGATTTGCGGAGGCGGTGCGGCGTTGTTCCAGAAGTTGATCCCATTGACCTTATCGACGGCAAAGAAAATACCCACATGATGCTGGTGGTCGTCACTGCCGCCTTTCATTTCCGTGAGTGGATTTCTTCTGGTTACCTCAATTCCCGAAGGGCTGAGCAAAGGGACCAGCATCGGCTTGGTAAGCTCGTTTCCATAAACATAGCTTGTAAAGAGCCGCCCTCCCACCATCACATCGATTTTGTTTTTGCTTTTGATAAATTCCACACTCTGATCTTTGGGAATTCCTAATGCTGCTTCGCAGAGCACAAGTACTACCAAAACCACAGCGGTTCTTTTCATAATACAACCTTTCTAAAACTATGGGGTTTCGAATACGACAAAATCAATTCGTATTTTTGTCCTCTACTCGGTAAATCGGTAAAGATGAACATCCCACGCCTCGAAGGTATCGCTGAAAGCACCATCCTTTGAAATAATCGTTCGATTCTCACCGAGCACTTCTATGGTCGGCCTGCCTTTCAGGGCCGGGGCAGTGAATGTCGCCTTTGTCGAACCGGCCCTCATACCCACAGCAAAAAGATAGCTTGCTCCTTTATACTTCTTTGCCATAACCGCCACAGGAACATTTTTATTGTCAGATGACACACTCACACCGGCATCGATAATAGGACTGTTTAATACCGGCGCAAGCTCACTAATCTGCTTATTTATCTCAGTAACCGCCGAAAGCATTTCCCCGTCGCTAAGAAGCGCCGATTCATTGAATTTGGGCTGCCATTCGTGGACAAAATATATTATTCCCATCGAGCCGTGAATTAGGGACATCCATACTTCGCATTTTACCTGCTTCGGAGTAGCTTTTATTTTCTTATTATTTATTCGAGAACATTCGATACAGTTCCACACCACTTTTTTCCCATCGGACCATTTCTTCAGCCGCTCGACGCCTTTTGCAACATACCATAGATTCCCAGCAACCTGTGGTTTTGAATGAACGACCGGATAGATATCGAACGAGGCAATATCACAGCCCTTAACGTACTCGCGATAATCTTCAGGATGGTTTGTGCGAACACCGCGGCCGTACCAGCCATCCCAGGCCACACCCTGACTCAGGTTCAGAAGCACCGGCCGAGTGGGGTCAGTGCTGCGAATCTGATTATAGCCGTCGATTATTTTTTGGGGCTTAATCGGCGGTCCGTACCCTTTTCCCTTTCCCAGGGATTGGGCATTGTCCGGCTCGTCCCCATGCATCCAGCCTATAATAGTCGGGTCATCGATATATTTAAGAGCCAGTTCGTTTTGGCTGCAGATGACTTTCATACCTGCTCTTTTTAGCTCTTCAAGCTGCTTTTGCGTCGGCCCTCCCCAGAGACCCACAAAGGTATTAAAACCGGCCCTGCGATACCTTGATGCCCTGGCCGGGTTTTGCAGCCATACAGCAACAGGAAAAAAATCATCACTATGTAACGGGCCGTTCTCCCATTTTACATAAGGACTTGTAACAACAGTTTCCCCGTAAACACTGCCAAAAGCGCCTACAAGAAAAATAAAGCAGGTTATGAAATTCATATTTCGTCGCATAAAACTACCTCCTGAAAAAAACAGAGCACCAACCTCGGCACACACTATTATGTTAGCCGATATGATTAAGGGCTTATTTTAGGCCCTCTAAATTCAAAAAATCATCGAGGTTATTTTACCAGATAATGACAATATAAGGGAAGGTCAAATTAAAACCAAATGCAATTGCAAAAGATATGCAGACACAAATCCAATCCCAACGGAATGCTCGCACAAATTGCGTACAAATTATTTTTCAGAATCCCACCTGATGAGCTGGTGATAATAATTAACTTGCAAGCAGCCTTTCTCGATTAAATAAACGCTTCAACAACACCCACTTAACTTTACAGCCACTACAAGGCAAGCAGCGGAATACAAGAGGACTAATAAAGTCCCATATCGTCATATCCTTCCATATACATATCGTCGTATCCACCCCCCATATCTTCACCACCAAGTCTCCCGGGGCGTGCTGCGCGTCCAGCTTTGAAGGCCTTGAAAGGCTCCTTAGTCACGTTTTCCAATGTGCTGATCTTACCATACCAACTCTGCAAATCTTTGGCCCAGTATGCCGTTCTGACCGGCATGTGTTCAATATCAGTTCCATCGGTACTGTAAAGCATATCGTAATAATGCCTGGTCGTAAGATTCTTATCACCGGCCCAGTCATTCACTGCCACAGCATCAACCATAACAGCTCCTGTACTATAATCAATCGAATCCGGTACTACAGACTTTTCATCAGCCCGACCATAAGAAATAGAACCCATTCGTGGATCCGCTGTCGGTCTACCGGCACCCATTCGTGGATCCACCCCTCGACCGTATCCACCGTATCCTACATCAGATCTTCTTTGACGGTCTGTTTCGATCTCGGTCTCAACAACACCTCCGATGAGTTCTCCCTGGCTTACATTAAAATCTTCACTGTGCCAGTACCCATTTAAATATTTTGACACCTGAACCGTAACAACATTGGCCGGCTCACGTATATGCTTTGCGAAAAAGTACAGCCTTCCCGGAATATCTACCGGCTCTGTAACATCGGAAAAATCGCTCCATAAAACAACTTCGTTCTTCCGCGATTCGTCCTGCCTACTTAACTGATCCGTTCCTGCCACAGGATTAAAAACACCCAACCTGATTCTGTATCGATAGCTCTTTCTCGGCTCAACAGTATCGTCAAGCGCCCAGAACACCAGAGGGTCCTTCATTTTCTTCAAATCAGTCGCGAAGTTAAGCTCAATCTTATCCATTTCTCCATAAACGTCGTACATCGAAGGTCCCCTTCGAGTAAGTCTGTCTCCGGGCAGTCCTCCGGACATCATATAGTCTTCCGCTCCTCCAGGTCCACCGAGCTGGTCACCTCTGCTTGAGCTTCTTCCTCTTGTTCGTCTGCCTGAGGAACCGGCCAGACCGCCACCCTCATACGACTGTGTACCAGTTCGGCTGCTCCCACGAGAGCTTCTTCTGCGCGAAGTATCTCCGCCTGCTGCGCCCCCATAAAGACCATCCATTCCCCCTCCTGCTACTCCTCCGCCTGCTCTTCCGCGGGTTCTTGTGCTAGTAGTTCCGCCGGTTCTTCCGGTCGTACCACCCAATGCAGAAGTTCTGGAGCGTCGGGAGTCTGATCTGTCATTAGCTGTCTGCTTGTCTTCTCTGGCTTTTCGTGCCTCCTCAGCGTCCTCTTTTTTCTGAATATCCAGGAATTTACTATGTACCGACGGAGGATACCACTCTTCTTTCGCTGAAGCCATCGCATAAGCCTCTGGCTGCAAGAGGTCCATTTGCAGTTGCCAGTCATCAAACTGAAGCTTCCAAACTTTTAACCTGCCGGCCGGTAACTGGCTGGCATCTTCCATAACCTCAAACAATTCACCATATTGGTCAATCTTGCTGCGGGGAATATTCTGCCAATCACTCCAGCTCCCGTCTTTACCCAGCTCCTGCCGCTGCAACTGGACAGCAGCAAAAATCGGCTCAGCAAGGCAGGGATCTGAATACTTTTTCTCCACATCATCAACAAAACTGTGTTCAAATCTATTATATAAACCCTCAATATCAAACTTGGCTTCCACTGTTACAAGGTCGATATCGTTAGGCTCATTCGCAGCTTTATCATAAGGATTCTCCGGCGTAATAACATCCGTTGGCACATAAGCGGCCGCTCTAATGCGCTCGATTGCAACTTCGGTGACCTCACCAATACGCGGAAGACGATATTTCCCGCCCTTGCCTCCTATAGTCTCATCAACTGCATAAGGTACCTGGGGCCATATGTTAGCATCAATACCACTTATTGAAGAATCAAGCAGAGCAACAAACTCGGTAAGTTTCGACTGATATTGATCGGGGCCCTCGGGCGGGGTATTTACCTTATCCCTCAAAAGTCGAGCCTCTTCATAGACCTGCTCATCGATTGCTGCAGGGCTGTATTTCCCATCGCCGTATGAAACCTGGTTGGGACTGAAAATAACCCGTGTAATCATAAGCCAGATACACACAAGCCCAGCAATCACCAAAATTATCTTCTCTACATGTGCTTCGAGAAAGTTTACTATTTTATTCATATCTCAATTCCCTCTCAACATTGTTTTTCTGAAAGGCTCTATCTTCCCTTCTTTGGTTCTGCGGCCACTACTATCGCATCCTTAACGACTGCCGGTTTAATTTCCGCATAACCATCCGGGTTAAAGATGTATTCGCAAATTAAATCCAATTCTACAACAGGATCATCTCCAAAATCATAGAGACTGTAAGGGTCATCTTCGATCGACCTGAACTTATTCTCCAAAATCGTTATCTGGTTATGCTTAAAAGTCTGCTCCGGCTCATTACCGGAGAATCCCCTGAATTTATGCTCTTTGGCACTGCAAAGCTCCTGCAGAAACGGCATCATGGATTTTATATTAACCACAAAAGTAACATTAAACTGTAAAACATCATTATCACTATCCGGAGCGGTAAACCTCCCTGTACAGGATTCCGCAAGGCCATCGTCATTAGAAAAAATGTAAAGAGGCTTATCAACATCGCCCTTTTTCTTTTGCGCACCCCTGCGCTGCCTGCGTCCAGTATATACCCCACCGCCCGCTCCGGGTCTTCTCAGGCCCATATTAAAACTCATCTGTATAAACTGTTTGACCGGTGCTGTCAGAACGCTGTCGTAATCCGAATTCACAGCACTTATAGTATCGAAAATATCTTCGATGATCCAGTAAGCCAACTGGAAATACCAGCAATCCGCGATGGCCTCATTAGGATCAACGGCAAGTTTATAATCCGCCCAGAAACTATATCCACTTAAATCGATCGGATTCGCATAAACAGATATAGATTTCGCTCTCTCTCGGCAAATCTCGTCAATTATCATTAGCTCAAGTTCGCCCTTAATCATCGACCTGGGTATAGAACCTCTCGAAGATGCTCCCGACCTGCCTCCACCTCCATACGGAGACATTCCCATCATCGGGGACCTACCCCCACCTCCATACGGAGACATTCCCATCGTCGGGGACCTACCCCCACCTCCATACGGAGACATTCCCATCGTCGGGGACCTACCCATTGCACCTGACATCCCCGGAGAAGAGCGTCCCATCATACCTCCCATCATACCCCGCCCCCGCCGTAAACGGGAATTTACTGCTGATTCCTCAATGCCTTTCTCTATCTCGGCTTCTGTAGGGAAATCACCCGCTTTTACACGGACAAGCAAATCATCAATCGCTTTTCGATAATGCTGACCAAATTCACGAAAAACAACAGTAGAGGAAATTTTAGGAACAAGAAATATATCATAGCTTAACAACTCTCTCATAGTTGTTTGCTTAGACAATAGTGCTATCTCATTAGCATCTTTGGCATGTTCTTCCAGAAGCTTCTGCTCTTGCGCCAATGTTTTACTGGGAGGAGGACTGTTGAGTTCACTCTCCACCTGTCTGCCCATCTTAACACTTGTAGACTGTATCTCACCCTTGAGTTTAGCGCTCATAAAGTGCGTTGGAACCAGGAGAATTGCGGCAACAAACGCTATAATAACCGACATCAACAGCGGTATGTTATTCTTAAAAACGCTTAACTTCTGTAAAACATCTTTGAAATTCGGCATATCCATGTTTTTATCTCACAAAATTATTCTATTCCAGTCGTAACATTTTTATTACCTGTAGGGGCGGTAGTCGCCGGAGGAGCCGTCCTGCTAGCTGCACCTCTCATATATGTAGGTAATTCAGGCGCTTTCGCCTTGACGGACTCAGGGGCATCTCTCCAGACAAACTTAACATTCAATACAAACCAATGGTCATTAACTGTAAAAACCTGCTGGCCCCTATTGTCGAGTTTTGGTCTTCCGTTCTCTTCCCATTCAGCAACTTTACTAATTGTTTCATTCGTCATAGGGTCAACTAATATCCACTCATAACCTTCTCCCTGCTTAGTAGATCCGGGAGGCACTGGTTTATACCTGATATCCGTTACACCTATTCCCCCAGGCATCTGCTCCTCCCTGTTTACCTCCCCTATTTTAAGTGAGAATTGGTTAGGGTCGTTCTTCTTATACACCTCAAATGGGCTGTTGCCGTCAACGAAATCGTCAAGGTGCAATAAGCGAGTAATTAAACCCCATTTCTCCTGATTATCTTCTACCTTGTAAGGGTCCATCAATTCAGTTATCTTTTCATATGGACTGTAACCGCCTATGGTTATTATGAAGCCGGGCAACTTTTCCACGGTGGATTGTCCCATTCCGAACATATCCTCCCCATAATAGCCCCCCATCCTCTCCATCTCCATCATGTCGTACCCCTCCATCATATACTCTTCATCGCCTCCGGCGCCGGGCATACCCCGGCTCTTGCGGAACATATCGGCGCCGCCGAACTGGGCGGTAGCAATGTCACTCGAAAAGAAGGTCTCCATATTCGTTATAAATATTTGTTTTCGCTGCTTGCGAGGTATCTCCTTAACCCCTTCGACGTCACCGGCGGTGAAAGCCTTATAAAGGGCGGCTTGTTTAGGATTGTTTTTCTCATTCGGCAATGCTGCAATTATAATTTCATACAGAGACGGGATCATTTCACGATATTTAAAAGGTTCAAACTCCCTGTTTATTATAACCGCAGACTCGCTTTCTTTATTCTTTACAGCATCGAGATCCTGGTTGGCTTTATTGATAGCACCAAGAATACTGCCGGTTCTGGCTCGGACCTGGCTGGCCTTTTTGTAATTCATCTTGTCCAGACCGGTTCTTCCAAAACACAAAAGCGAAACCGTAAGCAACATACACGCCGCAGCGATAAAATACCTGCCCTTGCTCGCCCAGGCCATTGACCGGGCAACACTCCGCGGCAGAAGGTTGCTTTCTAACCGTGCAACACCTAATCCCTGCAAAGCAAGACCATAGACAACACCAAAACCGCTGACATTCTCATGGAATTTAGCCGGCGAAACACCCGGGCCCATCCCAAGTCTCTTAAATGAATCCGGCCTTTCCACCGGTATCTGCAACGTCTGCTGTAGATATTTGAGCAAGCCTCGCAACTTCGTTCCTCCACCCAAGGCAATAATCCTCTTTATTTTGGTATCGGGATTCGAGTTATTGTAAAAGCCCAGAGACCGCTGAACTTCAGAGCCTAAATCCGTGAAAACCGGCTTCATCGCCTGGAATATCTGCCGGGCATACTTGCTCACCGGGGCCGTCCGTTTGAGCTTTTCAGCTTTTTCAAAATTAAGCCTGAATGCATCTGATATCGCCCTGGTAAAGGAATTGCCGCCAATAAGAATGCACCTTTGCCAAACGGCCGACTTTGTGCAGACAACCAAGTCCGTATTGTCCGCACCTATGTTAAGAATAACCGTTGCTTGTTTGTCGGAAGTAGCCAACTCAGGACGGTCATGTAACAAGTAGTTATACAATGCCATCGGCGCCATCTGTACATAGCCAACCTGGACATCTTCTCTGCTGAAATGTTCCAATGCCGCATCGACCACTTCAT
>CAZIAN010000171.1:0-9287 GCA_964537355.1 uncultured Pirellulales bacterium
GTAATTTTCTTCCAGCGGGCCTTACTGCGGCCGGGCTGCCATGATGGATCTTCCACAAACCATATTTCCGGCAGAGAACCGGTCGTCATTGTGAGTATTCCTTTGGTTCCAAAAAGCTGGAGCCCAAAGCGACTCGAAGCTCCATGTTTGACGCGCTGGGTCGAGAAATAGCCTGTTGTAGTTTTGCTGAAACGGTACATCGCATGAATCTCATCTCCGGCAAGCGGACCAATGGCTTCGGCTCCATCGCGGACTTCATTTGCGGTAACGGGTTTTTGTCCATCTCTGACGTTTGCGAAACACGATTTAGCATCTCCCGCAAAGAAACGCATCAAGTCCATGATATGTGTACCGAGCACCATCAGGTCCTCGCCGCCGCCCCGGCGGTCTTCTTTGCCCCGGCCGCGCAGTTCAAGTATGTCCCCCAATATTCCATCGGATATAATTTGTCTGACATGTTTCAGTGAAGGGCTGTATCGTGTCTGGTGAGCAATGGCCAGTTTCAAATTTCGTTTTTCAAGGGCGGCGACCATTTCATCAGCCTGCTCAAGGTCCTGGCACATAGGTTTTTCAAGAAAGACGTGGCAGCCGAACTCTGCACAGGCCAGCACCATATCACGATGACAGTCCAGCCAGCGCGGGGCAACGCTAACGATTTGCGGGCGTTCTTTTTCCAGCATTTGGCGATAATCGGCGTAGGCTTTGGGTGCGTTTAGCCGCTCAGCGGCTTTGGCCCGGCCTTTAGAATCTTCGTCTGCAACGGCCACCACCCGGGCCTGGTCTATATCATTCCATACCACGTCCAGCCCATGACCATAGTTCCCCTTGCCGGTCCTGCCAATTACAGCTACCCGATAACTGAGTCCTTTTGCATTGGTATATCTGGGGCGGCCCGCTGTTAATGCTGCCAGCCCAACCGCCGAGTTTTTGATGAATTCCCGCCGTTTCATGGATTTACTCCTACCTGTCAATTCTACTGATATCTGTGACTATCGAACTTTTTGCTGTTGTTAAAACAGTTTATTTTTGTCTGATCCACTCTTCGTTAAACTGTACATATTTGATTGTTTTATGAGGTGCGTCTCGGCGGTCGTTATGATGGTAACTGTAAACTACATGTAAGGTATCGTCAAGACCCTGGATAATCGAGGGATAGCCGCTGCTGGTGGCGATATTTCTGTCGCGCATGTCACGTTCAAGGTGGCGTGTATAGTCCCAGCTTTTTCCTTCATTGGTTGAAATCGAAACGGCCAGACTGTGCCTTCCGTCTTCTGTATCATTGTACGCCAGAACCCAGTGACCGTTCCGCAAAGTTACAATATCGGCTCCCGAACCGGGATTAGGCAATTCGGAATCTTTTACCAAACTCCACGTCAAGCCGCCGTCTTTGGAAGTGCTCATGTGAAGACGCTTAGGCGGCGGGCCATTATCGCGCATGTAAGTGACTAAAGTTCCATCCGCTTTTATTGCGATACTGGGCTGGATGTTTCCGGGCCCCACCAACGGCTCACTGAACTGCCAGTTTTGGCCGCAATCATCCGTTATGGCCATTAATGAAAAGCTGAATCCATCCGAGTAAAACGGAATTATCATTCGATTTTTATTGACGATGACAGCCTTGTTCTTTGTCTGCCAGCCCATGCGCCTGAAATAGGCATATCCAAGCTGTTGTTCCGTATATCCTCCTGTAGCATCGCGGAGCTGACCTCTTCGCATCATATTCTCGCCCCGCGCCTTGGCAAGCAGATTCGCTCCCCATGCATTGAGCCTTTCCAACATTCTTTTAGTTGCCTGCTCTGGAAGATTAGGGTTTTGGGAAAGATACTTTCCGTACTCCTCGACTTGTCTTTCAATAGATTTGACAAAACGGTCGCCGGGCTGTATTCCCCTTTCGGACGAATCCCCGGGTTTGACGTGCAGAACCTCCTGCCATGCCCATTTTGGCGCCCCATCCTGCCTGGTATAATCTTCGCTGATTCGGTATTTTGGCAGGGAAGTCTCCCACTGATTTGCTATTACAGTGTACCACATCAGCCAAAGGCGGCCGCGAGGGTCGAGAAAAAGAATCGGATTAATATCCGGGAATCCGGGGACATCCGCCATCACGAAAGGCTCGCTCCAGTTTTGCTTACCGGCTTTTAGCCGCGCTCCCATGATTGCCACGTCATCCGCCCATCGTTCGCCGGAGCCCTGGAACCAGGCCGCGAGAATATCTCCATTGGGCAGCTCAACTACTGTCGAGCCATGTACGTGCTGCTTAACGAGAGGAAATATCTCCATAGCCCTGAAAACAGTTTTTGTGTGACCTACGCTGCAAACAGCAAGTATTAAGCATAAAAAAGAAACCGAAAATTGCCTGCTCACTAAAATTCTGTTATTTTCCATCATCCAGAGTCCTTTCTCGTAGAATTATTTTCACAGCTACAGCAATACTAAAAGCCTTCAGCTTTTATTCTACTGATAAATATAACACACAAAGATGCTGTTTTGTTGCTTTTTCTTTCGGATCAGATGGAAATTTAGTACAATACAATCATAATTCTTTGAGGGCATATAAAATGGCAAAGCACAATTCTAAACAGGAAAAGGAAAACAGTTCGACACGCAGGGAATTTCTCAAACAATTCAGTTTTGGCGCGGCCGCGGCAGGTATGGCTACACCGCTGTTCGACAATGCTTATTCGGCGACGGAACAGAAAGCAACCGGCCGGAGAGTGAAATATCGAGTGCTCGGCAAAACCGGCCTGCACGTTTCCGAAATCGGAATCGGAGGGCACAGTTGGGCGTACAAACAGGTTCCAGACGGACGGCGAGGATTTCGCAGACCCACTGTCAATGAGGCAGTCCAAATGATTGCCGCGGCGATGGACATGGGAGTTAATTTTCTCGATTCCTGTACAGCGCTGGAAGAATCCAGTGTACCCGGCGAGGCGCTTAAAAGACTCAAGGCACGTGACCGAGTCATCGTCTCGATCCGCGTATCTCACAAAATGAAAGGCGTCAAAGCGGACAAGCAGGAGATATACAAGTGGACAGAGGACAGACTGAAGCTTTGGCAAACCGACTACGTCGATATGTGCCTGCTGTGCAATACCGAGAACGACACGCCGAAGTCCGGCTATTGGGACATGTCCTACTCAATCGAAGCGCTCGACAAACTAAAACAACAGGGGAAAATTCGATTCACAGGATTCGGCTGCCACTTTACGCCCGAACTGTTCCTTGAGGCGTTCGAGAAGTTTGGTGACTATTTTGACATTTGTTCTATACCCTACAATATAAGGCACCGCGCTGCGGAAAAGGTGCTGCCGGCGGCAAAGAAAAAAGGCATGGGAGTGATTACCATCAAGCCATTCGTCCGCGGTGCTCTTTTGAAGGATCGTGATCTCAAAGGCACCGACGCCGGCCTACCCCGAGACTTGATTGCCTTCGTTCTGGAGAACAAACTGGTTGATATCTGTACGTGCGGAGTTCACACTATAGAACAGGTTCGAGAAAACCTAAGCGCCTCGTGGACGAAACTTTCTCCGAGCCGTCGCCAAAGAATCAAGAAAATTGCAGATGCCAATATTCACGACCGGGAGTATGCCTGGCTGGAACAAGACTGGCGGTATGCATAGGTCCATGACAAGTTAAACCATAGCAAATACACACTTGCTTATATTGGCTTAGGAATGGTCATTCTATAGTCATAGTGCTTATAAAATGCTGTACTAAGGATAAAAAAAGCCACCAGTGCATCAGCAATGATGGCTTTCTGATAATTTTATATTATCGGTTTTCTATTTTTTCTTCTTGGATGTTTTCTTTTTCTTCGTTGCTTTTTTCTTAGCTTTCTTTTTTGCCATTTTTAAGCCTCCATGAAAATAAATAAATGGTTGTTATTAAATGGGTTAAAACCCATTATATCCGTCTTTATGGTTTCCCTTTTTAAAGATTCTATTTTCTTAAGTTTATTTGCTGAGTTTCAGTCATCTTCACTATCATCATCGACAAAATTCGATTCGTCGAAAAATTCTTCCCCCATATCAAAAGATGTTTCTTTCACAAGTAAACCTTTCTCAACCAAGCCGGCACAGGCGATACAATATCGAGCCCATGGAATCGCCTCCAGTCGTGCTTTGGGGATCATCTCGCCATTCATCTCACAAATTCCATACGTACCATTCTCGATATTGCTCAGTGCGATATCGATTTGTATAAGAATTTTCCTTTCGCTATCCATCAGGCCGAGAATATTATCGATTTCATAGTTATCCGTCCCCATGTCGGCCAAGTGTGTAGGCATAGTTGACAAATCATTTCTGTCTCTTCGCAAAGCCTCGAATTCCATAGTCGTAACATTCCCAAGTATCTCATTTCGCTTTGCCTTTAACATAGCTTTGAATTTTTTTATCTCGGCCGGCGATAACCTGTTTTTGTTGTTATTATTTTTTCCCATATTAATCTTAAAATCCACAACTTGCTGGTCTAATAATCTTTAAAATATTAATCTTCACAACGACTTTCAGTCCAAATATTATCACCCAAGAAACGTTACCAAGCTTTCTACAAAAACCCGCCTCAACGGCTTAATGCTTGTCTGGATTTCATCAGGAGTCATACCAATCATTGCAAATGAAAGAAATCCAAAAACAAATCCCGCCACGGCACATGCCAGGCGACGAATTTTAATGGGCTCTATTCTCGGGGACAGATACCCTGAGAGCATATTTTCGATCTCCCCCAAATAACGCAGATACGGCTCCTCTAACTCATCCAGAGTTTCAGACTCAAGTTTTAACAATAACTTTCCCTGGAAGAGCAACATGAATTCTTCCTTTGCTTCAACAGAAAACTCATAATGCGCATTCAACAAATGCTCCAGCATTTCTTCTATTGTTTCCGGTTCGGCACGATAGGCCCGCAAGATTTCAATCAAATGCTCAACGGCCTCTTCTACGAGCGTAATAACGATTTGTTCCTTGTCCTCGAAATGCTGATATAGAGTACCCTTGCCTACGTCGGCCTTTTCTGTAATTTCTTCCACAGTTGCAGCGTCAACACTTTTTTCGCAAAATACATCCAGAGCAGCTTCTTTTAGCCTCTTTCGGGTTCGAGAGGCTCTTTTTTGAGACCTGTTTTTCGTGGTTTTCTTAGGCTTAGTCTTCATTAAGGCGACTATTTAGTCAAAACCGACCAAATGGTCAAATAAAAAATTTGACTTTTACAAAAATATTATTATTTTCATTTAGCTATTTTAAATCTTATTTCGTAAGTAAATAATTGACTGAATAGATGAACTTAATATACAGGAGCATAAAATGATTGATCTACTTCCAACGAAAGTCTTTTTGACCAAAGGAGTCGGCCGGCATAAATATCGACTTAAATCTTTCGAAGAAGCACTGCGGGTGGCAGGTGTAGCCCAGCAAAACCTTGTTCAGGTTTCGTCGATATTACCTTCCAAATGCAAAATGATCAGCCGGGAAAAAGGTATAGCTACACTAGTTCCGGGAGCTATAAGCTTCTGCGTTATGGCCAGAGCGGATACAGACGAACATGGGCGACTGGTAGCTTCTTCGATAGGAGTTGCTGTTCCTAAAGACAGCAGCAAATGGGGATATCTCAGCGAGGTACACGGTCACGGCATGAACAGCCAAAAGGCCAGCGACATGGCCGAAGACCTGGCAGCCGGCATGTTAGGAACAACACTGGGGATGGAATTGGATCCCGACACGGCCTGGTCGGAAAAAGAGCAGGCGTATAAATCCAGCGGCTTTTTTATTAAAACCACCAATATAACACAAACAGCCAAGGGACGGGAAAATCTCTGGACAACAACCGTAGCGATAGCAATGTTTTTGTTTGATTGAATTTTTTTAATGGGACATATCTGTTATGAAAGAAAGAATTCACTTTGGATATCTGCCTGAGGAATATTCTGATCCGGAAAATGCAGAAATTGTTATAGTTCCTGTGGCTTATGATGGAACGAGCACCTGGGTCAAAGGCGCCGACAAAGGCCCGTCGGCAATGATCGAAGCATCTGTAAACATGGAGTTATATGATATAGAGACCGATTCAGAGGTTTTTAAGAAAGGCATATTTACAGAGGAGACAACAGGTGGAGATATCACCACCAACGAGATGATTGATGCTGTTCACGGAATCGCACGATACTATCTCGAAAACAACAAATTCGTTGTGGTTATCGGCGGAGAACACTCGGTCAGCATCGGTTCTATCAAGGCCCATGCAAGACACTTTCAGAATCTTACTGTTTTACAACTGGACGCCCACACGGATTTACGAGAAGAATATAACGGCTCAAGAAACAACCATGCCTGTGTAATGGCCAGAACGAAAGAGCTGTGTCCCATTGTACAGGTGGGTATCAGGAGTATGGATTCTTCCGAAAAAGAATCCATGGACAAAGCCGGCGTTTTTTTTGCAAAGGACATCTATAACAATAGAGACTGGATTAAAAAGGTCATCTCAAAACTTTCTGAAAACGTTTACATTACAATCGACCTGGATGTTTTTGATCCGTCTATAATGCCTTCCACCGGCACCCCCGAACCGGGTGGATTGCTGTGGTATGATGTTTTGGAGCTGCTGAAAACCGTTTCCGAGAAGAAAAACCTCGTCGGTTTCGATGTCGTGGAATTGTGTCCGGACGGCAGAAATACGGCCCCGGATTTTATGGCAGCAAAGCTCATCTATAAATTGCTGAGCTACAAGTTCAAAGGATGAAAATGGACAAGAGCGATTTTCTAAAAGACCCTGTAAAACATATCGATATAAAAACTTTCGATTCCACCGGAATAATCGAAGCCATGAAAGATATGTCCTTTACGGCAAGAGACACCGCCGGAGCGGCGGAAATTCTCAACAAGATGATAAATGACGAAGAATGCACAATTATGTTATGCATAGCCGGGAGCACCAGTGCGGCAGGATGTATGCAGGTTTATGTCGATATGGTAAAGCATAATATGGTTGATGTTATTGTCGCAACCGGAGCCACAATAGTCGATATGGATTTCTTCGAGGCTTTGGGTTTTCAGCATTATAAGGGAAATCCGTATGCGGACGATAAGATACTCAGAGAGCTGTATATCGACAGAATCTATGACACCCTTATTGACGAAGAACAGCTTCAGGTCTGTGATAACACTATAAAAGAAATAGCCAATTCACTTGCCCCGAGACCTTATTCTTCAAGAGAATTTATTCATCAGATGGGTAAGTATCTCGTTAACAACAATGCAAAAAAAGCCGATTCTCTGGTGCAGACTGCATATGAAAATGATGTGCCGATATTCTGCCCGGCATTCTCTGATTCAAGCGCGGGATTCGGCCTGGTAAAGCATCAGGTCGAAAATGAAGATAATCATATTTCCATCGACTCGGTTAAAGATTTCAGGGAGCTGACGGAAATAAAGATAAAATCTCAAGTCTCGGGACTGTTTATGATCGGAGGCGGTGTGCCGAAAAACTTTGCTCAGGATACAGTAGTTTGTGCCGAAATTCTGGGAGAAAATGCAAATATGCATAAATACGCCGTACAGATTACTGTTGCTGATGCCAGAGATGGCGCCTGCTCAAGCTCAACACTTAAAGAGGCCCACTCGTGGGGAAAAGTCAGTACTCTTTACGAGCAGATGGTTTATGCGGAAGCCACCTCAGTCCTGCCGCTGATAATAAGTTATGTTTATCACAGGCGAAGCTGGGAAGACAGATACCAAAGAAGATTAAACAAGATTTTCGAGTAATTTTCCCCGACCCCGACTCGCGTCGGGAGATGTGGGTGCTGGTCTCGAAAAACCTCAAAAAGGAGCAAAGAAATGAGTAAAAAACTAACCTTAAAGTTATTTTTTTTACTTATCTGTATGTTGATCCTGGGTGGTTGTAAAAAATCTGCCCAAGAAACTGATAAAACAACCGCCGAAACCGAAAAGACCAAAACGGAATTGGCAAGGGTAAAGAGTGCCCTTGAGAAAACTCAAAGTGAAAGTAATGAATTGAATGAAGGATTATCTGAAACTCTCGAAGAATTCGAGAAAATCAAGTCGGAGCTGGCTTTGGCAACGAGGGCAAAGGAATCTTTACAAAACCAGGTAGATGGACTTACAGCGCAGCGGGACGAAGCTGTCACCAGGGCCGGAAATACTCAGGAATTAGCCGATGATCTGGCCGGTCAACTAAAGGAAAAGACCGAAGAAGCCAAAGCTTTGGAAGAATTGAACGAAGAGCTGCTCACCACTATTGAGAAACTTCAGGAGCAAATCGAACAAGCTTCCGGTCAGATAACTGTAGAAATGCATGAAGAACCTAATGAACAGCCTTGACGGAAGATTGTTGTGGTCCCGGTCAGGTTGAAAAAAGGTCAAACTCCACTTCTTGCTTTCGCAAGAAAGCAAGGTGTAAGCTTTTTTGCTGAATTCCTCAAACAAATCCAAACACGTTGATAATTCCGCCTAATCAAAAAAGATAAACTGACAGCTCATTTTAACACCAATGTATCCTGTTATTGTTGGTCGTTATCCGGCAGCCAGTATCTGCCATCGTAATTTCCAATTTATTTTTGAGTATAGAAAATTTGACATAAATTCATAACAGGCGAAATCAAAATATATTGAGAAAATTAATACAGAAAAATTATTCAAAATGGTATAAAGAACAAACGTAAAATAACTTGATCTCAAATCAGGAAAGGACAGAAGCTGATGATTAATACAGTTCACGTAGGAATCGGTCCAATAGGGCAGAAAATGGTGAGGTACGCGATGGAGCGCGGATGTTTCACCATCGTGGGAGCCGTTGATCCTGATCCCGATAAGGCCGGCAAAGATCTTGGTGAACTGTGCGGCATAAAACCGCTCGGAATAACTGTTAGCGCCAATCTTGACGATGCAATCAAAGGCGAAACTCCTGAAGTGGCCATAGTTACTACCGTCAGCAGTGTTGCTGCTTTCGAGAGCCAGATTGTAGAACTTGCAAAAGCCAAGCTTCATATCGTTTCCACCTGCGAAGAGCTTTTTTATCCCTGGAAGACCCAACCTGAACTTTCGAGCAGGATTGATAAAATATGCCGTGGAAATGGTGTCGTGTGCCTCGGTACCGGAGTCAATCCGGGGTACCTGATGGATTTTCTTCCGACGGTTCTTACGGCTCCGTGTCAGAATGTTAAGAGGATTGAGGTATGGAGGGTACAGGATGCTTCGGTGCGCCGAATTCCATTTCAGCAGAAAATAGGCGCAGGTTTGAGTCTGGAAGAATTCGAAGTCAAAAAGAAAAGCGGA
>CAZIAN010000172.1:0-9271 GCA_964537355.1 uncultured Pirellulales bacterium
TATTGCTCCCTTGCAGGTAAATTTCTTCTTCACGCTTTGCAATTGAGGCGATTTTTATGGGGGGGGCCTCCATTTGGCTGAAGGCTTTCTCGGCGGCCCTCAAATGGCCCAGCCCGCCGTCGATCAGGACAAGGTCGGGCCAGAGTTCTTCGCCGCGCTGCGCGTATTTATATCTGCGTTTTACCACCTCTGCAATCATTGCATAATCGTCGATACCTTTGACGGTTTTTATTTTGAATCTTCGATAGCCGCTTTTGAATGGCTTGCCGTCAATGAATTTCACCAACGAGCCGACCGCCTCTGCCCCTGAAATATTAGCCACATCAATACCTTCGATAATCCGAACCGGCTCAGGTCTCTGAAGCAATTCTCGCAGTTTTATCAATGCCTCGGTTGGGTCGGCGGCGAAGACCTCCGGCTGAACATTTTCATCAGGTGTGCCCCGTTGGTCGAGACGTTCAATCAGTCGAATGCGGTCGCGGAACATTGCGGCTTTTTCGTATTGAAACGTCTCGGATGCCTCTGCCATTTGTTTTCTTAACTGGCGAAGGATAATCGAACGCTTCGAACGCAGGAATTTTACGAGGTCTGTAATAATTTTTTTGTACTCGTGCTTGTCAATTTTAGCTCCACACGGAGCGGTACACTGTTTTATGCTGTATAAAAGACATGGCCGAAAGAATCTTCGCTTGCCGTCATTTTCGCTGATATTCAGATTGCACGTTCGAAACCTGAATATCTTCTGTAATACCACAAGAACCCCCCGCAGGTCTTTTGCACTGGTAAAAGGTCCGAATAACCTGCTGCCTTTCTGGCGGGGTTTCCGCGTGATATAGATGCCCGGAAAATCTTCCCTGCTCGTTATTTCCAGATATGGAAACGTTTTATCATCGACAAGGTCCGTATTATAGGGCGGACGGATGTCTTTCACCAGACGGGCTTCTTTGAGCACTGCATCGACTTCGTTCGGCGTTTCGAGAATGTCAACCGTTTCGACTTTACAGAGCATTTCAACTATTTTAGGCCCGCGTGATAAATTCAGGTCAACTCCCGGCTGAAAGTAGCTGGCAACTCGGCTGCGCAGACTTTTAGCCTTGCCGATATAAAGGACTTTATCCTTGGAATCCTTCATAAAATAAAGCCCCGGCCCGGCCGGAAAACTCCTGATCTTTTCACGAATCGCTTCAATTTTTCTATTTGCTTTGCCTGACATATCTTTATCTTAACATCATTGTTAAGTTATCAAAAATAGATTGCCCCTAACAAAAATTTTTTTTCTTCATAGATTCAGTAACTACAAGGATTAAGAACGAGAAGAAAAAAATTATACAGAAATTTCAAAATTTGGGCTTTACACTTTATCAAAATATCAGTAACTTGCCGATACTGATTCTTAAGGGAGTTAACACTATATCTTGCTTAATTCCCGGTCATTTTACTATATATTGTGGTCTTATTTTTCGCAGGGAGGCGTTAAATGTCGTATAAGTTCGACCCCGAGAATCCTTTCACTACAGAGAAATCGAAGCCGGAAATGGTTATAAATACTGATAAATCAGGGGGTTTAAAGATAGAGCATTTCTTTTCGACCCCGGGCGTACATCCATTCGATCAGCTCGAATGGGAAATACGTTCGGCAAAAATTACCGACGACAGCGGACAGGCAATCTTCGAACAGGACAATATCGAAGTTCCCGCTTCCTGGAGCCAATTGGCTACAAAGGTTGTGGCAAGCAAATACTTTTATGGTGATATCGAAACCGGCCAGCGAGAGCATTCCGTAAAACAGCTTGTACACCGGGTTTGCAAAGCAATCGCAGATCGAGGCAGAAAAGACGGGTACTTTGCAACCGACGAAGACGCCGAAGTATTCTACTCCGAATTAGCATGGTTATGCGTCAATCAATATGGCGCGTTTAATTCACCCGTCTGGTTTAATGTGGGCCTTTTGGACGTCTATGGTGTTGCCGGCGGCAAGCACAATTTCCGTTGGGACCCCAAGGAACAGACCGCCGTTCCCTGCCAGAACAGTTACGAATATCCGCAGTCATCGGCCTGTTTTATCCAGTCTGTTCAGGACTCGATGCAGGACATAATGCGACTCGCAACCAGCGAAGCAATGCTCTTCAAGCACGGCTCGGGAACAGGAACCGACCTTTCCACCCTGCGAAGCAGTAAAGAAAAATTATCGGGCGGTGGCAAGCCTTCAGGGCCTTTGAGTTTTATGAGGGTCTATGACCAGATAGCGGCCGTAATCAAATCCGGCGGAAAAACCCGGCGAGCCGCAAAAATGCAGTCGCTAAAGGTTGGACATCCGGATATTAAGGAATTCATTACCTGCAAAACCGAAGAAGAGAAAAAGGCCTGGGCGCTTATCGAGGCCGGCTACGACAAAGACCACAACAACGAGGCATACAGCAGTGTAATGTTTCAGAATTCCAATCTTTCGGTTCGCGTAACCGACGAGTTCATGCAGGCAGTGGAAAAAGAAGACACATGGACCACCTACTCCGTAACGACCGGCGAGAAGATGGACGAGCATTCCGCACGCGAGCTGATGGACCTGATTGCCGAAGGTACAAGGATTTGCGGCGACCCGGGCCTGCAGTACCACAGTACGATAAACCGCTGGCACACCTGCCCGAACTCTGGCCCGATTAACGCCTCGAATCCGTGCAGTGAATATATGTTCGTCGATGATTCGGCCTGCAATCTGGCTTCTTTGAATCTTTTGAAGTTCCGAAATGAAGACGCCTCTTTTGATATCGACAGCTTCAAAAAAGCGATTCGGATATTCATCATTGCTCAGGAGATTTTGGTTGATAACGGAAGTTATCCCGACAAGGCGGTTGCAGTCAACAGTCATTTATACCGTCCGCTCGGGCTTGGCTATGCAAATCTCGGCTCTCTTATGATGAGCCTGGCGTTTCCTTATGATTCCGACCAGGCTCGCGCAATCGGCGGAGCTATCAGTGCCGTTATGACGGGAAGCGCCTATGCCGCCAGTGCCGAAATAGCCGCAATGAAAGAACCTTTTGAGCAGTTCAACAACAACCGCGACGCAATGCTCAAGGTTATAAATATGCATCGCAAGCACGCTTATGATATTCCGGAGACCCATTGCCCGGACTACCTGCGCAACGCTGCCAAGGATGCCTGGGACCAGGCATTTGACACGGGCTCAAAGGTCGGCTTCCGAAACGCCCAGGCTACCGTGCTCGCGCCGACGGGTACTATTGGTTTCCTGATGGATTGTGATACAACCGGCATCGAGCCCGATATTGCACTGGTTAAGTATAAATTATTGGCCGGCGGCGGAATGCTTAAGCTTGTCAACAAGACCGTGCCGATGGCCCTTGAGCGGCTCGGCTACAGCGCCGATGAGGTCAAATCCATCTGCGACCACATAGATAAAAATGACACTATCGAGGGAGCAAAAGAATTTAATCCGGACCATTTGCCGGTCTTCGATTGTGCTTTCAAGCCGCGGAACGGTAAACGCTGTATCAATTATCTGGCGCATCTGCAAATGATGGCTGCGGTACAGCCGTTCATATCAGGAGCCATAAGCAAAACCATCAATATGCCTAAGGAAAGTACGACCGAAAGTATTGCCGCCGCTTATATGGAAGGATGGAAGCTCGGATTAAAGGCGGTTGCTATATATCGGGACGGCTCGAAAAAGCTTCAGCCCGTCTCTACCAAAAAGCACAAGGATACCAGGGCAAAAGCACCCGCCGAGGCATCCGCACCGGCCAGGCCGTTCAGACGCCGACTGCCGGATACCAGACACAGTATTACGCACAAATTCTCTGTACAGGGACATGAAGGCTACTTGACGGTGGGGCTGTATGAGGACGGTCAGCCTGGTGAGTTGTTCATCACTATGGCCAAGGAGGGCAGCACCGTTGGTGGTCTTATGGATGTTATAGGCACCTGTACTTCAATGGCATTGCAATACGGCGTGCCTTTAATCACCCTGGTGGACAAATTCCGCCACGCACGGTTCGAGCCGTCAGGCATGACCTCGAACAGAGACATTCCATTTGCAAAAAGCTTGATTGACTACATTTTCTGCTGGCTCGGCTGCCAGTTTATACCCGGCTACGCAGACAAAAACACCCCCAACAGGGCCGCTGCGGCTGTCCCGCCGGACAACAAAAATACAACGACCGCCAGAGAGGTAGTCGAAAAGACAAAAGACCTCGCAAAGAAAATTGCCGAGGCAAAAACCGACACAAAAATCAAGGCACAGGCTTTCGCTCTCAAAAAACCGGCTCTTTCAGCTCCAAGGACGGCCAAGCAGCCATCTTCAGACCCGAAAATTATATCCACCGAACATGTCGGCCGAATCAGTGCCCTCGTCGGCTCAGTTATTACAGAAAGCTCCGGCCCGTTACAAACTGAAATGAAGACTTTAGAGCAGTTCAACGCCCAGTTTACGCATTTCACCGGCGATGCCCCCGCCTGCGATGTATGCGGCTCTATCACCGTCCGTAACGGCACATGCTACAAATGCTTCAACTGCGGAAACTCCATGGGCTGCTCCTGAAAATTGGTTATCGATTATTGACAATTTATTATCGGGATAGTTATGGGTGGTCTTAGGAAACTCAGGAGGAGGAATCGCAGCAGGCAATATGAAGTTGAGCCTCTGCGGCCGCAACAATCTTTTCACCCCCCGAAGATGTCGGAAGTCATACTTGATTTCGCTGAGCCTCTGCTGAATACCATTGATGATGAAACATTCGAATATGCCATCAGCTTTGCTGTACTCTGCTGGTCCCTTTCTTTTTTCCCTGAAAAGGAGCAGCAACAGCATATACGGAATATAATCAATAGAATCGGCGAATCCAATACGATGGCATGCCTTGAAGTTGAGGATTGGGTACGGATACTTTTGGAACGCAAAAAAGATTTCTTTGCGGATGACAGAAGGATGGTTCTAAGCCATCAAGTCGTTGAAGAAGAAGGCCGTCGGCGTTTATTAGTAACGTCGGCTTTAGCGAGAGATTGAACCGCGGAAACTCAATGGGCTCCTCGTAAATCCAAAAATCAATCCCGGGTAGGGGCAACCCATAACCTGTCTGGAACACTTGCTTTTTGCCAGAATATCTCGGTCTAAAGATAAAAAAAGTGTTGGATTTCCGGTTTTACCTGAAAAGTCTCCCTTAAATTACGCCGATATTTTAAATCGGTATAACTGTGTTTCTAAAATTGCATAATAACGCGTTTATCCAACAATAAGCAAATTCGGGCGCAGCTATCCTGAGGATCGACATTTTTTTCCGAAATTGTTTAAAAGCGTGGCTGTGTTATTATGCTTAGTCAGAAAGAAGGTACACAAAATGAATAGTAAAACCATTTCTACATATAAAGAATGGATGACAACATCTTCATTTAAGGACTTTGTTGCGGTCGGCGTTATTGCTTTTGAGGCAATTGTTTTGACCGAAGTTTTAGACTTGGGAAAGACACTTACTGAAGCAGCCACGCAAAGAGCATGGCCGATTGATAAATTTATCACTGCACCTATGATCATTGCGTTAGCCATAGCATTTTACGCTCAGAATAGGTTGAAAGAACGTACAAATGAACTGCAGGAAGCTAAAAAGATGGCTGAAGCCGCCAATAATGCAAAGAGTACATTTTTAAGCAATGTATCGCATGAACTGCGTACTCCAATGCATGGTATCCTAAGTTTTGCCTCTTTCGGTATAAACAAATTCGCTACCGCCACGCCTGATAAGATGCTCGACTATTTCCAGAAGATTCGGCAGAGCGGCGAGACACTGCTGGCATTATTAAATGACCTGCTTGATTTGGCCAAGCTGGAATCTGGGAAGGTCACATTTAAGTTCAGACCAGCAAATCTTAGATCACTGATTGAGATAGTGGGGGAAGAACATGAATCGCTGGCATTAGAACACAATCTGACTATTCGGTGCGAACATCTCGAAGCTAACAAGAAAATTACGCTCGACGCCGATAAGATAAAACAGGTGCTACGCAACTTAATAAATAATTCTATTAAATTTTCGCCTGAAGGCGGAACAATCGATATTATCTCGTCCAGGAAAGACGATTCGATAGTAGTGTCGGTCCGAGACCAAGGCGTAGGGGTTCCTGAAAACGAATTGGAAAATATTTTCGATAAGTTTGTTCAGTCAAGCAAAAACAAGGCCAGTTCTGGTGGTACTGGATTAGGATTACCAATTTGCCGAGAGATTATATCCGCTCACAAAGGACGCATCTGGGCTGAAAACAATCCTGATTCAGGTGCAAACTTATCATTTGAGATACCGTTGTCTTTAGAAGCTAATGAGAAAGAAGAGGTATTGGTAAATTGTGAAAGTTAAGGAAGAAGTATAACCAGAATTTATTTTTACTACCCGGCACTGGTAGTGCAAGGGCCTAATTATTCCAATGGGTAATATTGTGCGAGAGAAAACTAAAATTTTAGCTGTCGATGATAATTTGATTAATCTGGCGATTATCGAGGAATTGCTTGGGAGTCAATACAATCTAATTACAGTTTCCACGGGTATAGATGCCCTTAAGGTAGCTAAGGAATTCCAGCCTGACCTTATTCTATTAGATATTATGTTACATGGTATGAATGGCTATGAGGTGTGCCAGGAAGTACGACAGAATTCATCTCTTAGGCATACCAAGATTATCATGGTAACTGCCAAAGCAATGGAATCAGATCGTCTCAAGGGTTATCGAATCGGTGCTGATGATTATTTAACTAAACCCTTCGAAGGAGAAGAACTTTTGGAGAAGGTATGCGCCCATTTGCAACCAAAACCCATTGAAGCAATAACAGAAAACAAATGAAACTTACCAAATGTTCGACAAGTTCATACAGGCTCACAGTATAGTGTATCCTGTTAGAGCCTGACATATAAACAAAAGGCAGGTAAATGCAACCAAAAAAGAAAATATTGACAATTGATGATAATCCCATCAATAACGAAATTGTCAAGGAAATATTAAGTAACGATTATGATCTTCAAATGGCCACAACAGGTGAACAAGCCCTGAAGATTGCGACTGATTTTCGGCCGGACCTTATTTTGCTTGATATTATGATGCCTTGTATGAACGGTTATGAGGTATGTCGTCGACTACGTGCCAACTCAAATCTCGGATACACGAAGATTATCTTGGTCTCCGCCAAGAAAATGACATCTGAACGACTTGAAGGCTATGAGGCTGGCGCAGACGACTATATTACCAAACCGTTCGATAACGATGAATTTATGGCGAAAGTAAACGTCTATTTGCGCTTAAAACACATCGAGGAAATAGATAAGATAAGACGGGATTTTACTACGACAGTGACCCATGAAATGAGAACTCCGATGAATGTTGTTAAATGTTTTATTTCCAATGCTTTGGAGGGGGTTCATGGAAAAATAAAACCAGAACTACGACGGCAACTCGAAATAGCCGACAGGAATATGGACCGTCTTGCAAGAATTATCACCAACTTCTTTGAGATATCAAGAATTGAAGCGGGTACAGTAGAATTAAAAATAACTCGATTCGATATACAAGATATGGTTTTAGAAGTTGTCAATGAACTCCAGTCGAAAGCGGCTTCAAGACAAATCAAATTGGAGGCTGAAGCATCAACTCAAAAACTGCTCATCAATGCTGATCGTGAAAAGCTTGCTATAACACTAACGCATTTAGTAGAAAACGCGATTAAATTCATTCACGAAGGTGGTAGCATTAATATAAGGGTAAACAGCCACAATAGCAAAATAGGTATTGATGTCGAAGACAACGGTCCGGGTATCCCAAACAACGACTTGGACATAATTTTTGGTCAATTTGTTCAGGTTGAAAAACAGGTGGGCCCAGGCGAACACGGTACAGGCCTGGGGTTGGCTGTAGCAAAAGGATTGATCGAACTGCACGGGGGCCGCATCTGGGTTCAGAACAAACCAAAAGGTGGTTCGGTGTTCTCATTCGAAATTCCAAAGTCAGACAAGACCGGCAACACAGCAGAACCAGTACTATGCAGTGCTGACACGACTCTGTGACAGAATAATATCTAAAGCCGATTCCCGACGGGTGGCAGCCTCAAGTGCAGCTTGGGGATGGCTAAATGCCGCAAGTCCTTAGCGGAGACAATAATCAATTAAATAATGGGATCATTCCGGCCTGGCACGCTCAAACTCGTTGGGGCGTGGTTTTATACCACTAATCCCCTCAAATCCTTTCCTTTTTTTCCAATTACAAATCGCGATGAATGTCATATTTCAAATGGGTCAACGCCGCTTTACCATCCTTGCGAATTGTGACAATAAAAAGATTGTTATATTCATTCATAATCTGTGGAGCTGAGCTTACCCCTAAAGCTTCAATTATTTGCGGAACTGTGTCGGAATGACCGACAACTAACACAGTATTTCCAGTGTATCCGGATTTAATCAAACCGGTAACTGCTGAGGTAGAAGAGTAAAATTGAATTGGGATACCTAATCGCTCTGAAGTATTATTAACTGTTTCTATAGTTCGGTTGGTTTTGGTTGAAAAAATAGCAGATAACCCTGTGTTACGGAATAATCGGGCTAACGTTTCTGCTCTTTTTTCTCCCTCCACAGTTAATGCGTCACCACTTGTCCTCTCTGCATGGCGAACTATCACGACTGTTATAACATCCGGCTTGTTATGCTTAATCGAAATACTTCCCATTTGCACAAATGAATTACGTGAATTAATCGTTAAACGAATTGTTGCGACCTTGTCACAACCAGTGAGGCTGAATAAGAAAAATGCGCCAATCACTAAAAAAACATTCGACCGAATAAATTTATTACTATTAAGTTTCATTGTTTCGCTCCTTTCTGAATTTGTTAGTTAAAAAACAGCAACCTTCGGTCATCTAAAAATGCTTATATCGTTCCGTATAAAAACAAAACTAATCTGCCGCTTCCCATAAATCCAGAAAATAATCTCTAATCAATAATCAATTGAATGTGCTTGCCCTGATATGTACAAGTATAAAAAGGAAGGCAATCGGTTCTGAAATCTTCATTAACCAATCTCAAATTAACTAATTCTCTTAAAATTTCTTTTGACTTTTAGTTTTTCTTCTGTTATTTTCTGCACCTAAAGACGAGAGGCACCCGGGAGCGGAAACAACACGAAATAAGAGACCTGTCCTGAGCGTTAGTTTTCACTTGAAAATTTGATTTCTGTAGTATATATTTCCTATAGCGGTTGCACCCTGATTTTTGGAGCCAAGAGCGAAGAT
>CAZIAN010000173.1:0-9265 GCA_964537355.1 uncultured Pirellulales bacterium
GTTGACGCAATTGTTGACCACCCAGAGTGAACTGTGAGGCATCGCGGCCCGGAAGCTGCGCATGATGATTCGGAAATCCTCCGGACGAAGGTCCAGAGGCACCCAGCACGACAGCACCCCGTTGGCCTTGAGGTGATCGCGACAGGCCTTGAAGTGGTCGTACGTATAGAGGGCCGAACTGCCCGTGGTCCCGGGATAGGTCGAATCATTCATGATGATGTCGAACTTCTCATCGGTAAGCTTCACATAGTTTTTTCCGTCCATTATTATTTTCTTCAGCCGGGGGTCTTTGTAGGATGAACGGTTGATTGTCTCAAAGAACCTGCCTGCCTCGAAAACGCTCTGGCAAACATCAACTATCCTGTAGTCTTTAACACCGAATGCCAGGCCGATTCCGCAAGTCTCACCGCTTCCGTAACCGATTTGCAGCACTTTTTGAGGGTTTTTATGCATCAGCAGCGGTACGTATCCCTGAAGTTTCTGAGTGGTGCGCAGCATGAAATTCATTCCCGCCACATCAACCCCGTCAACTACGATAAGCCGGTCACCATCTGGCATATCGTGCACTGTAATCGTACCTGTCGCGCCGTCTTTGATATAAATAATTTTGCTCGGATAGTGATAAGTGTTCATCGTCTGCAGAAATATATCACGCGGTATCCACAGAGCACTGACAATTATTGCTGCTATTGAAGCTGCAGCCGCACCAGCACAGAGTATGAACCTGCGTCTCTCTGAAAGAAAAAGAACTGCAACAGCTAATAGAAGCTGAATCGCAACAATAACAAGGAAGCTGTCCCGCAATCCTAACAAAGGCACCATCACAAAACCCGCCGCAAAAGAGCCTGCCACACAGCCCATCGTATTGCATGCATAGACCTCTCCTATCCTTTTTCCCGCGGCTTTCCATGACGCTGCGCAGACTTTAACCGCAATAGGAAAAACCATACCCATAAATACCGTAGGAACAAGCAGTACGACTGATGCATCAATGAAATGGGCCGCAACTTCTTTCCAAAAAGTCCCTGCAAGCACCTTCTCAGTCAGTATAAGGTCGATGTACCATAGCATACCTAACAGCAAAATAGAACCCAGCACAGACAGCCCCACCAAAAACTCTACGATACCAAGAGCGAAAATACCGTTTTTGATTCTCGCTAAAAATATCCGGCTGCAAATAAAACTCCCCAGCGCAAGACCCAGAATAAAGCAGGTAAGCATGCACGCAAAAGCATAAACGCTTGTCCCCAGAACAAACAGCAGCACCCTCGTCCACAAAACCTCTAATGCCAGCGCACAAAAGCCGGCTACCAATACCGCAGCCAGCACAATTTTTCGTTTCCTGCCGGCCTGTTCTGTAATTTCTTCATCCTCAAAAAAACTTCTCTCGACCGGTTTAGCTTTGCGCACCGAATGTTTATGCTTCTTCTCAACTGGCTGATCTTTGAACATGGAGAAGATGAATGAAAGAATTCCGATGAGTACGTTAGCAGACGCTGCAAGATAAACAGTGTTACTCACACCCCAAATCCTGATGAACACATAGCCCGACAAAAAGCTGCCTGCGACCGCTCCAAATGTATTGATTGAGTATAAAAATCCTGTGCTTTTCCCTACACCGGCGTCGGATGTTCCTTTTTCCTGTGGCCGGTTCGCCCACAACTTGCTCAAAACCGGTAGCGTCCCGCCCATTAAAGCGGTCGGAATCAACAGGATAATTATTGACATAACAAACCGGACAAGACTCAGCGGATAAAAGCTCGGATGGAAACTCTGAAAAAACCAGCTATAAAACTCATCCACCGTCGTTAAAATAGTCGCAAAGGCAAATGCATATAATCCTATTCCAATTTCCAGCAGAGCAAACAGCCTTAAAGGTCGAAGGCTCCTATCGGCTATTGACCCGAACAGCCGGCTCCCGGTAGCCATACCAAACATAAACGCCGTTAAAACTGTACTGACCGCAAAGATTGTATTGCCGAAGACAACACCGAAAGCCCTCGTCCAGGTGACTTCATAAACCAGCCCCGCCGCCCCTGAGAGCAGGAACAGCGGCAGAACCGCTTTCCTCACCACTGAAATTCTGCGTTGCGTCTGGGCAATTGCATTCACTTTTGCCGACTCATTTGATAAATGTTATTTTATGTATTTGGACTGATTTAATTACCGGCAAACTCATCTCCGGATGTTCATCGATTCTGTTATAGCCAATATTCTATTTGTTAAATCTCCACAGGTCTATCGTTATCTCCTCGGCCGCCATCCATTCCACGTGCCAGTCCAGAAACAGACAATTAATCCCTTTTCTGTGCCGGGCTCTCGCAACACGCCTCCCATTAGTTACATCTTCACTCTCGGAAGAGGGCAGATGCCCCGGAGTCCACACATCACATCGATTGTTTCCCTCGTCATCGGCTTTTCTTATAATATGCCGCCACGGACCGTCCTCATTGTCGGTAAGATAAATAGTATATGCTCGTTGGGTGCAGGTAGTCAACTTGCTTGGCTTTATTATCTCTGTGCCCTGCATATCATTTCTATCTCTGAAGTCCCAGCCGTTAACAACGTAGCAAACTGTTTGTTCTTTATCGGGGTATCCGGGACACCGGTAAATATCCACCGTTCGGTAATCATTGTTGATCGGCTTCTGGGCTAACAATGGCATAAAAAGCTGAAACCATGCCCCGCCTGTACCTCCCGCCTTACCCCGGGGAACCATCAATTCATAATCCTCGGCATATAGATTTGATGCTATACCGATTTGGCGCATATTACTTTGGCACTTTACATTCTGGGCTTGTTTTTTTGCCCTTTGCAATGCGGGCATTAATATCGCCATTAACAAAGCGATGATGGCAATCACAACTAACAGTTCTATCAAGGTGAAGCCTCTCCGTCTGTGACTGCTCATAACTCTCCTTTTTATCTAAAGAGTTCGAAAAACAATAAAATTATATATTTTCCAGGTGGCGAGTCAATCAAAATATTACTATCACCATGTTGCAATGACTGTAAAGCAGAGCCGAAATTGTAAGTGGAAGGCGGGAATGCTAATTGATTATTTTTCTTATTAGTGTGTCTTGGTTTCGAGTTCTTTGATACGCCGTATAATCTCTTCGGCCTGTTTGCGCAGGTCCTCGTCCTTAGAGATAGCGAGCAGCTTGTTCATTGCTGTCTTGGCTATTTCGCCATGATTATCAATAATTGACCCGGCTATCTTTATCACTGCCGTCGCCGCCTCTTCTCTGACTTCTTCGACCTGTAGAAACGGCTCGACCATTTCCAATGCCTCTGGGTCGCTTACGTTTGACAAACCCGATAGCACAAGTTTTTGCTCTGCCGAACTCCTGGCTTGCTGCATCGCCCGCCGACACAACTCCAGTGTTTTCTCTGCCGTACGTCCCTTAACAGGCAGAGACAACGAGCGTACGAAACCTCGCAGCGCCAGCAGTCGGTGTATTTGGCTTTTTGTATTACAGTAAATTTCCAGCAAAACTTCTGCCGCCGCCGCATTAGGCCATTTGGCCAAGGCGCGAACAGATGTGTCCTGTACAGTGGGATTTGCCTCTTTTGATGCCGCCTCAAGTGTTATCAGGGCCTTACTGTTTGCGATACCTCCGAGCACTCGCAGCAGTGAACATCTGACAGCCAGCCGTTTTTCACTGCGCAGTCCCGCCAATACGGCATCCGCCTGCTTGCTCGGCTGACTAATCTTGCGCGAAACAGCTACGACAGCCCGCTCGGCTTCTCTGCGACTGCTGTCATCTTCCAAATTAACAAGAAGTTTTATCAGTGATGGTAAATGTTCCTCTTCAGCAAGTCTGCCTAAGGCCTTGAACGCCGCCTGGCGGACCTTCCTGTCCGGGTGTACCGCCTCAGCTAACAGCGATGGTACTGCATCAACAGCATTGCGGTCGGCAAGTACCTGAATTAATTGCCGGCGTATACTCGGTTGCGAATTATGCATGCTTTGTACTATTGCATCATCAACTCTGCTGCCTCGAAGTAGAGTAAGACTCTTTACTGCCGCACTTTTTTCCTCGGAGCTTATTCCTTCTGTAGCGGCTTTAACTAAGTATCCTACAAAAGAAGCATCTCCGAGTTTTCCGACGGCTTGCAATACCGCTTTTCTGACCTCTGGATTTGTGCTCTTGGCCGCCGCTGTTATCGCAGGCAGCGCCGCGGCATCACCCCGGTCTGCGAGAGCACCAATCAGGAGCATCTGTTCATCAGGTGATGTCTTTGACAATTCACCTGCAATCAGTTCGGTAACGCCGCTGCCTTCCATCGTCCGAACACAGCTTCTGGCCGTGGTTCTCACCATACGGTTTTCATCACGCAGAGCAGCAATAACCAACGGCACTATATCCTGCCCGCCAATGTCTGCCAGACCTTTAATGGCCGCACTTCGAATAATAGGTGTTTCGTTCTTGCCGGCCAGTTCCTTATAGATAACGGTCGCTTGCTTTGTTTCACCTTCGAACATTAGGTCTTCGGCGCATCTAAGGTACGCATCTGTCGCTGCGAATCTCAGTTCCGAATCACCTTTGGCTCTGGTTTCTACCAACAATTTTATCGCCTGTGCACCACCGATTTTTCCCAGTGCCGCAACCGCAGCTTCGCTGACTTCCCTTCCCGTTCCTGATACAAGGTTACCGATTGCTTCTACGCTTTGATTATCACCCCGGTCACCTAATAGATTGATAATGCGAATCTGCACTTTCGGTGAAACCTTGTTCAGCGCTTCGCGCAGTGCCTTGCCAGCTTCGTCGCTCGGATTCTGCCCGATTGCATAGCAGGCTATGTCCGCAGTCTCCTCGTTCATCAGCAGCTTGGCGATTGCAGGAACCGAATCTGCCGTCCCGATAAACCAAAGCTGCCTGCAGATGAACGACTTACTTTCTAATGTGGCTTTACCGAGTAATTCAGCTAATTGAAGCTCGATATATTTACGTTGCTCGGGCTGATTTTGTGATTCCCGGATGAGTTTTTCCACAGCAATGAGCGGCTCTCTGCTCATCCCGCGTTCGTAGGTGACAATCGCTGCTAATTTCTCATCAATCTCCGATTTATTGAACGCCGCCCCGGCATTATTAATTAGAGCGAAATTCAAGCACAGCCATACCAGCAGTAGGGCGGTAAGTTCCTTTGCGGAAATTCTCATGGTCTGGTCCTTGCTATTGGTTGGATTTGCTTGTGTTCTCGAAATAAACAGGACCGCCCCATTTACCTGTTACCACTATATCGAGGTCTCCGTCGCCATCCATATCAACCACGGGAATATTCAGGCTTGAGCCGATACCCTCACCATAGGATATAGTGTGCTTAATCCATTCGACAGTATCACCACGCTTCAATTCATACCAGTAAACGCCCAGCGGAGAACGAGCATCCGGGTCGTTTCCGTTATGAGCAAAAAATCTTTTTCCCGTGACAAAGTCGAGGTCGCCATCCTCATCAAGGTCGACTAACGTTATACTATGGGCCTGAGACCACGACTTATCAATAACATGTTGTTGCCATGTTGTTTTCGATCCTTTCCTTATCTGCTTATACCAGAAGATTCCATGTTTATGGGCCGAGCTGGTTATGATATCGTTCAGTCCGTCATCATCAACATCATAAACTTGTATCTGGGGAGTGTGATCGGCCTGTCCTTCATCCAGGCTGCCGAGTGCCAGAGGGTGTTCTTTCCATTGACCTTTGCGCGGGTCGGCTGGTGCCTCATACCAGGCGCTGGGTCGCAGAATATCGGGCCGGCCGTCTCCGTTAACGTCTCCGACGCCACCGCCATAAGGCTTACTGTCTTGGCTGACTTGTTGTTTAATCAATCCTCGCTTACCGTCTTCCTTAATGCCAATCTCATACCACTTGGTATCTGAGGTGTCGGGCAGAATCTCGAGCTTTTTACCATCGCCGTCAATGTCCCACAACTCCCCGCATTCGTAGTTGCCGTTCTTCTCGACGACTGTCATCGGCCATTCGCCGCTCGCCGCTCCGGTGTTACGGTACCACTCAGCTTGCTTGCTGAACCAGCCGCATGTTACGACATCCAGCAGCCCGTCACCATCGACATCCAGCGGCACATTCATGAAATCGTCCCAATAACCAATACCTTTTTCGTCAACCGTATGTGTATTACCTTGTGCATCGACCTTGCCTTCCGGAGATCGAAACCGGTGGGCCTTCCAATAAGGTGCCTCATACCAGTAGGGGCCGGCTAAAATGTCCATCTTTCCATCGTTGTTAAAATCGCCAACGCAACAGGCCTCACTGCGGAAGTGCCCAATCCGGTGTGCGACAAACCTGGGCTGTTGAGATGTTTGTAAGCTGGCGGAACATCCCGCAAATACTAATAAAGCCACAAAAAGAGTAATAACGATAAACCTGCTGCGATAAATGAAATTGAGGATGCTCATCTCCTGTCCTTTCTTTTTTAGTTCGTTCCATGCTGCCGATTTATAGAGAAGAGACACTAAAAAGTTGCAGAACAGTTTATGAGTTGGGATCTACTGTAATAGGCTCTTCGATAGTTGGTGCCGTGGTCTCTTCGGGTATTGCAGTATCGGCCTGCTCAGCCTCATTTTTGGGCTGTTCCGCGTCTTCGATTAAATCTGAGAGTTCTTTAATAAGGTTTTTCGCCTTCCACTCGGCGATTTCATAAACCCATCCCTTATGTTTCGTAGTGAATTTGATCGCACTCTCCTGGGCGAGAAGTTTGGCTTCTTTCTTTTTCAACTCTTCTTCCGACTCAACATTGCTGTCTTTTGTTATAGGCGTTTTATCGGTATAATCTGCTTCACAGGTAATATACGTCTTATCGTCCTTTTGAGCTATCTTTAGAGCATATACAGTCGAGTCTTTCAGAGTGCAGATGTATTCCTTGTCAAAAGTCAAATCGCCCGGATTTTTCATGACGTCGTCAAATCTTAAACTTGTTAAAGCGGTAAAGACGCTTTCACCGTCACTGCTCTTAAACTTTTTGCCTGCGGGAACATTTTCCAGTATAACGCCTTTGCCGTCTTCCGTTGTTTTAAGGGTATATTGCCCATTGGCGGAGCTGACCGTTACCGATACAATATCCTCTCGCTTCACAGAAACAAGCTCCTGTTCGATATAACTCATCGCCGTGTCCGCAATATACGGCATAGTTGGCGCCACATAAACAGCATCGCTCGAGGCCAGTCTTACATAAGTGCCCTCTCCAAGCTCCTTCTTTTTTCCTGCGACAACACCTGTAAGAAGTGACGAATCCGACTTGAAAAACTTGATTGTGGCCGTAGCATTTTCTTTCGTTAGACCGAGGTCTTCGTGATTTGCCGCGTTGTCTGTAACAAACTGCGACGTCTGAATCTCCAAAACCTTGGTAATCAAATTGTTGATTTCACTTGCCTTGGCCGGATAATTGTCCTTATTGACAACAACGAAACTCCCTTTCTCACGCTTGAGCGTAACCGGTTCTTCGCCGCCACCCAGAACAATACTGTCTATTTCAGCCGGTTCAAGCCCCTGAATAAGATAAGACGGCCCGTCCGTTTCTGTCTTCGGCCTGTTCGATAAATGGGACTGGGCCACCGCCCATATTACCATTACAATCGCAACGATTCCTAATATTGTCAGGTTCCTGTTACTCATCTATTAAACTCCTGCTTGCAAACTTAAGTGCTCTTTCTTCCAAATCATATCGTTTTGAATTTTGAATTTCGGTCATTTAAATTTGTTTCGTATTTGGGATTTCGTTCTTCGTGCTTTCTTTCTTAGGCATCACTTGCATGACTGATATAATGTCTCTTCCGTACACTGCGGCGGATACCCAATATTATAGCGATTACCAGAATTACCGCAGGCGTCATCAGCATATTAAATGCACGAAGTAAATTACCCAAATGCTCTTTTCGTTCGCGTCTTATCAATTTGACTTCATTCAATTGTTTCTGTGCCTCGCGTTGTTTCAATTCAAGATCTCGTTGCTTCTGTAGTATCGAGCTGCCTATAACTTCTTCCTGTCCTGCTTTGGCTGAAGATAGAATAGATTGCAATTGACTCTGGAAGCCTGCGATTTCTGCGTTGATTTTGTTTACTTCTTCGCGGCTTTCCTCATCTGCCTTTCTTTCAATTTCATCTACAACGACAAATGGTCGCTTAAAGTTGCCTCTCGACCGGATTGAAACCAGATCACTGGACCCGCTCAAATCGTCAATAGTATTAAGAACTAATGCACTGTTGTCACCGACAACCATCTTGCCGAAGAAAGCATTCTGATACGCTATCGAATCACTTATAAAGTCAACATCCGCGAAAACCACCACCGTACAATCCTGCTGGGCCTCTGTTAGCCCTTTAATCTGTTTTTTTACTGTCTTAACTTCATTAGGATCTTTCGTTTCATCCGAAGATTCATCTTTGACCTCAATTTCAATGCCGTCCGGGAAACTGCTCTTAAACTTACCGTTAATCAGATAACCCATCACAACTGCCTTGTCACCTTCGACAAATTTACCCATAAGACTTGATGGGTTCAGCATCATAAGCTCGTATGCGTTGCTTATCGAAAAGCTGTTGCCTCTGTTGGTCGTCGTAATAAGCGGCGTTAGTGTTATACCGGCGGACTCATTTGGGTCGCCGATTTCTCTGAGAACTCCTGAAAACAAAAGCCTTACCTGATTAAGCTGGGCTGTAATTACATTGTCGGTATTAAAGCAGTTTCCTTCGGGCACCAGGTTAAGGTAACCAATTATTTTCTCAGGCCTTTGATTGGCGCGAATAGGTGCCATCGCTGCCAGAGTACTGTCCCCTGCAAAAGTATTCACCGGCATCTCAAGACCCCATGTTCTCAAAAGTGTATTTAATTCGGAGCTGCGCGATACCTGCATTCCCATCTGCATCATCCTCTGGTCAGGTTGGTCTGAAAAGCAATAAGGATCAACAAACACTATCATCCTGCCGCCTTTGAGCACAAACTGGTCTATCGCAAATAAAGTCTTCTCCGGCAAGTTTTTAGGATGAATAACCAGCAGAATGTCAACGTCATTAATGTCGTTTACATCTGTCGGGATACTTTCAACCTCGTACTGTTTTCGCAACTGCTCGACGATGGTCCAGGGCCCCTTTGGTTGCTGACCCTGCCTCATCATCATCTCAGCCATATATCCGCTGACATCGTCTCCCATTACACCAATCGAGCTTAATACACCTATTTTGCGTTTCTGGCGGGTGATTGCAGTATCTATCAGGTAGCTTATGTCATACTCAACAAAGTTCTCCC
>CAZIAN010000174.1:0-9248 GCA_964537355.1 uncultured Pirellulales bacterium
AAACTCGCCGCAGGCAGATATCGGCCTTATTGGCCTGGCGGTAATGGGTGAGAACTTAATTCTGAATATGGAAAGCAAGGGCTTTACAGTTGCGTGCTTTAATCGTACGGTATCTAAAGTGGACAACTTTATAAACGGCCGGGCAAAGGGCAAGAATATCATCGGCTGTCATTCTATCGAAGAGCTTGCTGAAAACTTAAAAACCCCCCGCAAGATTATGTTAATGGTCAAAGCGGGTGCAGCAGTCGATTCATTCATCGACATGGTTCTGCCTCATCTTGAAGACGGTGATATCATTATCGACGGCGGCAATTCGCACTTTCCCGATACTATCCGACGAACCGAGTACGTTGAGAGCAAGGGCAAACTCTATATCGGGACCGGCGTCTCAGGCGGTGAAGAAGGGGCACTGTTAGGCCCATCAATTATGCCGGGCGGCTCACCGCCGGCATGGGAGCATGTTGGACCTATTTTTCAGGCCATCTGTGCAAAAACCGAAGACGGGGAACCCTGCTGCGACTGGGTGGGTGAGAACGGGGCCGGACACTTCGTAAAAATGGTACACAACGGCATTGAATACGGCGATATGCAAATGATATGCGAGACCTACCAGATGATGAAAGAAGGCCTCGGATTGACCAATCAGGAAATGCACGAGTCTTTTACCGAATGGAACAAGGGAGAATTAGACTCATATCTTATCGAAATTACGCGGGACATTCTTGGCTATAAGGATGAAGATGGCAATGAGGTTATCGACCTCATCCTCGACACAGCCGGCCAGAAAGGGACAGGAAAATGGACCGCCATCGAAGCGTTGAATCTCGGTCAGCCTCTTACGCTCATCGGTGAGGCTGTTTTCGCCCGGTGTTTGTCGGCGCTGAAAGAAGAGCGTGTTGCGGCGTCCAAAGTCCTCTCAGGTCCGAAGCAAAAATTCAGCGGTGATAAAAAGGCCTTCGTCAACGACTTGCGTCAGGCGCTCTACGCATCGAAAATCGTCAGTTATGCTCAGGGTTACCAGCTTATGCGCGCCGCGGCGGCAGAACACACCTGGAACTTAAACTACGGCGGAATCGCCCTGATGTGGCGAGGCGGCTGCATAATTCGTTCGGCCTTCTTAGGTAAAATCAAGGAGGCCTTCGATAAGAATCCCGATTTGACCAACCTGCTGCTGGATCCGTTCTTTAAGGATGCAGTCGAAAAAGCACAGCCAGCCTGGCGAAATGTCGTTACAACAGCGGTGCAGATGGGTATTCCAATACCGACTACGAGTTCGGCCCTGGCCTTTTACGATGGGTACAGCCACGAACGACTTCCGGCCAACCTTTTGCAGGCCCAGCGTGATTATTTCGGCGCTCACACCTATGAACGTGTTGATAAGCCGCGAGGCGAATTTTTCCACACGAACTGGACGGGACGAGGAGGAGATACCGCAGCTTCGACATATACTGTCTGATGGTGGGGAATATCTCTGGTTCAAAACACTTCACGGAAGTAATCCGTGGATTTGACGCTTTTATAGGTACATTTTAGTCGAATGTAAAGCGATCGCGGCAAGACAATAATTCAATGGAATACGACTTTTATCTTAACTGAATTGGCCCCGGCTTTGGTCTAAGTAGCAGAGTCTTTTGCTAACACGGCTGTTTTTCCCCCGAAGTTACTGAAATCTCCTATTTTAAATGTCCCCTCCACCAGTTCCATCTTGGCGATTTGTAGTGTGTACAAGGCCAGGAAATGGCTGCCCCCAGTAGCCTCGAAATCCCAGAAATAATAACAATCCAGGTTATCACCTTCAATGCGCCCCTTACTATAATGCAATGGTGCACATTGCCTGAGAAGGTTCTTAGGATTTTTCTCACTCAAAAAGGTCAATCTGAGTCTTTTCTTCTGTTGAATTCCCTGAATAAAAACATCGTGGTCACTATGCACAGAAATTACTCCTCAAAAAAGGCCACCGAAGGCCCGGAAAATCCATTTTTCCGCGCCCTCGGCATGCTCCGCACCTATATTTTCCAAAAATAACCTATTTATAGAACACCATTGGTATTCACGTAGTCATTGTCTATACAACCTTTCATTACTTAAGGCGTTTCTCGACGATTAAATATTGATTAAAAAATTGAAAGATTTTAAAAATATTTTTTGGCGGGTGGTTAAACCTTGATTCAAGGCTCATTTTCGGCGAGATAATAAAATCCGCCGGCTATACTCAATGTTGACCTTGCTAAATGATTAGGGTATTATTTCAGATTATGCCAAATTGGCTGGAATTATGAAGGGAATCGGATAATAGGAAGGGAATATACTATGTATAAAATATTTATGATAATCGCGATACCTGCGTTACTAATCGGATGGGCAGCATACTGGTTATGGGATCGGAAGATGATTGAGGAAGAGAAAAAACAGCCCCAAAAAAAAGAATCTCAGCGTCTTACAAAAACCAAGAGTGAAATCTCCGATTGGGCAAAGCAAATGGCAAATTATAAAAAACCTGAGATTAAGCGACCACCAAACCAATATGAACAAAACAAACAAGGGTAGTTAATCTTCAGGAACCATTAAAAGATACGAGGATAACAAATGGCCAAGCAATTTCTAACAGAAGATTTCCTGTTGCAAACCGAAACCGCCAGGAATCTCTATCACGAACACGCAGAGAAGATGCCTGTCTATGACTATCACAGTCACCTGCCGGCCTACCAAATCGCCTGTGACCATCGTTTTGAAAACCTCACCCAGGCCTGGCTCTACGGCGACCATTACAAATGGCGGGCAATGAGGACCAATGGAATCGGGGAAAAATATATCACCGGCAATGCAGATGATTATGAAAAGTTTGAAAAGTGGGCCCAAACCGTCCCATACTGTATTCGTAATCCGCTCTATCACTGGACTGCCCTGGAACTGAAAAACATCTTCGGCATAAAAGACCGGCTATTATGCCCGGAGACCGCCAGGGAAATATATGAGACGTGCAGCGAGATGTTAAGAACGCCAGAATTCAGTGTTCGTAATATAATGCGTAAAGCCAATGTCAGGTTAGTATGCACAACCGAAGGGCCTCTCGATTCATTGGAGCATCATAAGAAAATCAAATGTGACCGTTTTGAAATCAAAGTCCACACGGCCTTTCGGCCGGACCAGGCAATGGCCGTAGAGGACATTACGGCCCTGAACGTATTTATCGACAAGCTCGAAGAAGTCTGTAATATGGAAATAACCAACTTCCATTTATATATTGAAGCAATCCGTAAACGCCACGCTTATTTTCATGAAAACGGATGTCGGCTTTCGGACCACGGTTTAGATACCGCTTATGCCGAAGATTACACTGAAAAAGAAATCGACAAGATCATTTCCAGGATAAGGTCGGGCAAAGAGTTAGATTTATCCCAGTGTCTCAAATTCAAATCAGCGATGATGGTTGAATTAGCCCTGATGGACTACGAGTCCGGGTGGGTACAACAGCTTCATTTAGGGGCGCTTAGAAACAACAGTACGCGAATGTTCAACACCCTGGGCCGGGACATAGGATGTGACTCTATGGGTGATTTGGAGATTGCCCGGCCGCTTTCAAAATTCCTCGATCGGCTGGACAAGGACAACAAGCTGCCCAAAACGATTCTCTACAACCTCAACCCTAAAGATAACGCCTTGTGTGCGACTATGATCGGCAATTTTCAGGACGGCTCAGTACCGGGAAAAATGCAATACGGCTCAGCGTGGTGGTTCCTCGACCAAATGGATGGAATGACCGAGCAAATGAACGTACTGTCGAATATGGGGCTACTGAGCAGATTCGTGGGTATGTTGACCGATTCGCGAAGCTTCCTGTCCTTTCCAAGGCACGAATATTTCCGTAGGATACTATGCAATATACTCGGCAACGACGTCGAAGCCGGCCTGCTGCCTGATGATTCGGACCTGCTTGGAAAAACAGTCGAGGATATCTGTTTTAATAACGCTAAAGACTATTTTCCGATGGAACTGGATTAAACTGTTGACAATCAGCTCTTGATAGTTTTTAATCTTCCGTTCTAATCTACTGAATATATATAAATATGAAATGGGTCGGTGCCCGAGAGGCTAAAGGGGACGGGCTGTAAACCCGTTAGCGTAAGCTTACGCAGGTTCGAATCCTGCCCGGCCCATTTTTTCTACTTGGGGGAGTGCCCGTTGGCGACATTCCGTCAGACTTCGTGCCTAACTTTACCTCTGACAAAGCTTTATCAGGATTAATATTTTCGGATCGACTCAGAACGTGCTCTACAAACAGGACGCCGGATAAGGGGCGTTTATCAGTGGTTATGGCATGATAACACCCTTGAAGCTTGTTAAGTTCCATTCGAATCATGCCGATGTACAGATATATATAATATTTGCAAAAGGCGTAAAAATGCAGAAAACAGAAACAAGAAAATCCGAAACCGGCCGGAAAGAGCCTAAAACCGTGCAAGGACTTCTTCTATCGGCTCTGGACATGGAAGATGAGATCGCTCACAGCGTTTACCGGGAGTATATGGACCGGGAAAACTGGCCGGACGACCTCAAAGATGATAATTTCGAAGAAATTCAGAAATATCTGACCACTTTGCTGGATGACACAGAACGGCATAGAAATATTATCAGAAATCTACAATCGAAACTGGGCCAAAATGATGGATAATATGACCAAGCAAAAAACACTGAGTGAGTTCGAGACGATGAAATTAGTCGAACAAAATGCTCATGAGTTCTACCTCAAGGCCTCAGAGAATTCGAGCCTGGCCGATGAGAGGGTACGTAACTGCTTTGGCAAAATCGCCGAAGATGAAAAGCATCATGTGGTACTGGTCGATCGGATAATCAACATTCTCACGAACTGCCTGTAGAACCTCACATGCAGCCCCTTTTACGCTCAAACGCCCCACAGGGTAGTCACTCATAAATTTCTGACAATAACGGAGAGCTTGCGTTATAAAGATAATTTTTGTATTATAGTATATGACTTGGTGCAACGGACTGAAATCGGGGGCAGACGGTAAATCCCAACAATTGATATTTGGTAGAAAAATGTTTAGAAGGTGTTTCAAAACTCAATTAGTACTATTTGCTTCGGTTATATTGACCGCTACTGCCGGATACGGCGAGACTTTTTCATTTGCAATCATAGCCGACCCGCATATCGACGGGAACGTGGACAACAAAGCCAAATTCATAAGTGCCGTTGACTGGATAATCAACAACAAAGACAAGAAGGACATACAATTGGTGTTTGTTGCGGGAGACATTGCATGGGGCGGCTATAGATCGGAAAGAAACCTGAGAATCGCCCGAACAATACTTGACCGTATAAATCATGCAGGTGTGCCTTATATCCCCGTCATAGGTGACAACGAAATCCAGCGCAGATGCGAGAAAGAATTCGATGACACTTTTCACAAGCAATATCAGTATCTTCGCAGCATTCTTGGGCATTGGCGGAAGGCACCAACTCCTGTTGACGGCAAGTATCTTCAAAATTTTTCCTTCGATTACAAAGGTTGTCATTTCGTAAGCTGTGATTTTAACTCAAGGAAACGAGGCGATGAAGGGGGAGAGCTTCACGATTTTGCAGGTGGAAGCTGGCCATGGTTCAGAAACGATATCAAAACCTGCCCAAAAGCCAAGAAGGAGAGCATTGTCATCATTACCCATATCGGGATGTTCCGTACAGGATTTGCGTCAGCCGACAAGTTTCTTTTCTCGCAGGATGAAATGAACAGGATAAAAAGCTTTCTTTACGACTACAGAGAATATGTTGACTCAAATTATGCAGGACATGTTCATCAAAACTGGCATTCTGTAGTGTGGACAGGTTTATTCACGACGCTCTACCATGTCAGGACAACGGATGAAACATGGTACTGCCGGCAATGGCCGGAAGCTAACGACAAGGAAGTAACTATCAGACTGGTTCAGGTCAATAGCGATGGAAACAAAGTATCTTATAGCCAGCATCTTGTAAATGCACAAGAACCGGGTGCGAACAAAGGCACACTTCAATAATATCTAACAGTCAAGATTTTATCTCTGTCACAAAAAATATTACAATACATCGGCCTGCCGGACCGGCTACACAGCTTGCAATCCGAAATAGATTCGTTAAAATGTGTCTGTTAGGTAAACTCAATGCAATAACAGGAGGTATATCTCATGAAAACACTTAAATTCCCGGGCGCGATATTGTTAGTGACATTGATCATGTCCGGAGCCTTAGTCGCATCCGAGATTGGCTGGAATTCATCTGGAAAAGGCGGGGCCGTAGCAGCAGGCGGAAAAGATGCCGTAGCAGCGGGTATTTCCATGCTCGAACAAGGCGGCAATGCGGCAGATGCGGCGGCGGCAACACTTCTTGCACTGAGCATAACAGATTACGGTTATTTCGCTATCGGCGCTGAAATACCGCTTATTATTTATGATGCGAAGAAAAAAGAGGTGAAAGTCTTGTGCGGTTTGGGAGGAGCACCGCTCAATAAAAAGGCGATTGAATGGTACTACGAGAACGGTATTCCCGCCAACGGAAGCTTAAAAGCCGCACCCGTACCCGGGGCCCTTAGCCTTTGTATTACGACGGTTAAGTTATATGGAACGATGAGCTTCGAACAAGTTGTAGCACCATCTCTTGCGCTGCTTGATTCCGGTGATAAAGACTGGCACAAAAAACTTGCAGTTACTTTTCGCAAGCTGATTGAAACGGAAAAAAAGACACGCGGCAATCGGAAAAAGAAACTGCAGGCAGCCAGAGACCGTTTCTACAAGGGAGATATAGCCGATGAATTAGTGGATTTCTATAAGAAGAACGGAGGATTTCTCCGCAAGAGAGACCTTGCCAGGCACGTAACTCGTGTTGAAGACCCTATCAAGGTCGAGTATCGAGGCTATACTGTTTGCAAATGCGATACATGGACGCAGGGCCCATATTTGTGCCAAACACTGCGGCTTTTGGAAGGCTTCGCTTTGAAAAAAATGGGGCATCTCTCTGCAGATTATATTCACGTCCTAATCGAAGCGTTGAAGCTGGGCTTTGCAGATCGTGATGAATACTACGGAGACCCGCTCTTTGTGGACGTGCCTATAAAGGCGCTTCTTTCCGATGAATACACAAAGCTCCGCCGTCCTTTAATCGATATGAACAAAGCTTCTACGGAGGTGCGTCCGGGTGATCCTGTTAATATGAAAGCCATCAAGGGACCGGGAACGTATCGGCCCGGCCCGGGAGGTACTACGACATGCGTTGTTGCCGACCGCTGGGGAAATTTTGTAGCGGCCACGCCAAGCGGCAACGGCCCCTATGCCGTATGCGAAGAGCTGGGAGTAGCGCACGGCAACAGGCTTCGGAGTCTGAATACTACTGCGGGGCATCCGAATCGTATCGAGCCGGGTAAACGCCCCCGTATTACATTAACACCAACGATAGTGCTTAAGGACGGCAAAGCGGTGATTGCCATCAGTGTCGCAGGCGGTGATTTGCAGGACCAGACCACCCTTAATTGTCTTCTCAACCACGTTGAGTTTGGCATGATGCCCAAAGATGCGGTAACGGCGCCCCGTTTCAGCACGGGACATCAAGAGAACTCATTCAATCCTAATCCTAACCGCAAGGAAACACTTGGGACAATGGCAAGCCTCACTCTGAATGAAGATATCGACGAAGACGTAAGGAAGGAGCTGGCCGGCCGGGGACATAAAATAGAAACAACTTCAAAGCCTATTGCATATCCGGTCATGATTTATTTGGACGCTAAGACCGGAATGATATACGCAGCGGGTGACCCAAAGGCAAGACGCCACGCGGCAGCATTGGAATAAATTTGTCCTTTAAAACAAGAGGCGAACCAAACTACGAACCGATGTTTATTTGAAAGATATTGATATCCCGGTCGCGGTCTTTAGCTATTGAAATTGTCTTGCCGGTTTTATCAACAGCTATGCTTTGGCCCCCATAGATTCGTCCTTTCCACGGCCCTTTTGTTATTTCGCCTACCAGATTGGTCCCAACGACAGGTGCTCCGGTCTTTTTAGCTGTTCTTTTAACTACTTTCTCAAGCTCTTTACCATGAGCGGGCCACTGATTCTCTTCGGCCGCATATCCGTATGGAACAAGCAGCAAATCGGGCTTCAATACCGCCATGCGATTCAGGATTTCATCTTTATGAGTATCGGCACAGATTAACAGGCCTATTTTTCCAAATCCGGTTTCCACCACATCGACGTTCTTGCCGGGGGTGTAAGGTGGACTCATCAATTCGGACAGTAAGTTAATCTTGCGGTGCTTTAGAAGAATTTGCCCCTTGTCGTCTATCAGCAGTACCGAATCATATAAGCGGCTTGCCTCTTTTTCCGCCAGACCAATGCAAAGATAAGCTTGATAATCTTCGGCCAGTTTGCACAGACGAGCCGAATCTTTTCCCGGAATTGAATATGCTCTTTTGTGTGCATCAGAATTGACCCAGCCCAATATTATTGTTTCCGGAAAGCAGATAATCCCGGCTCCGGCATCTTTGGCCTGGCTAACAGCATTTTCAATTCGCACAAAATTGCCATTACGGTCACCATCAAGTGAAAATATCTGGCACATTGCGATTTTTATAGTTTTCATACGAATCAAATGACGCATTTTACTTATCCAAGCAAGCCAATGCTATATATTATTCACCATTGCCAGGAGATTTACTTGCCTGAGATGTCCCGCCATAAACCCCCATATTAATTATGCCGCCATTTGGCAACGGCTCAAAGCCAATCGGAGTATCCGGATCGCCGGTATCGATACATGGGCTTGTAACATCATCGGCTATCCAGCTTTGGCCGGTCAAATTCCATCGGCCTGCCTGCGATTTCAAATGATAATCGCCATTGTCGGGGTCGGCAAATAACGGGTCGGCGTCAATATTACCCTGCCCCGGCCAACCACCCTGGACATCGGTGTAGGTTATTGTGGCGGTGACATTGCTTTCTATCTGAACAAGGTCAGAGTCAAGGCCGTTGTGATAGATTATGGAGTTGGTAATCGTCGGTGTTGAGTCGGAAATTCCGCTCTGGCTGTTTGCAACAATTGTACAGTTAGCGACAGTGGGCATGCCGCCGGAAATGCCATGTCTGTAGTTCTGGGTAATGATGCAGTTTGTAATTGTGGGTTTGTTGTAGATTGAATGCCGTCCACCAAGTATATCCAACATTGCAAGACCGGAACCCGTGTTGGAAACGATGTCACAGTGGGT
>CAZIAN010000175.1:0-9199 GCA_964537355.1 uncultured Pirellulales bacterium
TAAGGTCTATGAATGGGATGCTGTCAATCGGAACAGGTTCATAGGCCTTCTTGGGGGGAACTGTAAAGCTCCAGGTGGAAGCTTTATATGTTGTACCATCAGCCTCAATTTCATCGACTCGCCAATAGTAAGTTGTACCCGGAACCAGACCCGCCGGATAGGCAAATCCCGGAAATCCTACGACGAGGAATGTTTCAGCCTGGTTGCCTTGGAACGTATCGCCGGTACCGTCGTTCACATTGTCAAAATTCTCGCCGAAATATACATCGTGCGAGACCGCAGTCGCTCCTGCTGTCCAGCTTAGATTTGCCCATGTATCCAAATATATCTCACCTTCAGTCGGATTGGGATTGTAAGCATTCAGGATTGGACCGCGGTAGCTTTCAGGGGGGCCTTCCTCTGCTCCGGAGAGCGTGAAATCGGGATTGGTGGTCAGAACGATTTTATCGACAATAAGACCGTCTTCACGTACCCAGAGGTCCAGTATGTGTGGGCCGGACGAAGTTATCTCGATCTGTGACGGTTCCGGCATGTCCATTCTACCGTTGTTCCATTCGTAAGCACCACTCCAGCCGGTCATTCGGTCGGAAAGGGGGGTCTCCACGCCGTCCAGACCTACATGGCAGGAGTCGTCGGTACCATCAGCACCCCATGCCAGGATCCACACATAGTGCGTGCCGGTCTTGACAAAGTTAATCTCATATTCCAGACGCTCACTGGTTTCGGAATAGCCGGTATTGCCATGTCCGCCGTTGCCGTTGGGGGCGTACATACCGGCCACCCCGGTAAAGTCGCCTGTCGGCCCGGTCTCCTCCCATTTATGGCCGCCTACTTCAACATTGGCATCAAAGTGCTCGGCTTCAACCGACACAATCCCGTCGGGGCCGGTATCCTGGTTGAGAGGGTCTGCCGCGGCAATGCCTGTAGTCAAAAAAAGCACTAAAAAAAATGAAACCAAATGAATCAATTCTTTACACATAATAATCCCTTTTCAAAAAGTTTTAATATGGGGTGATAATTGAAATGTAAAATACTTTGACCTGCGATGCATAAAATTCACATTAGCACTCTGTGCTTCGCATAATACCAAATAACACCTCCTCTATTCGGAAAACTACCCGGATTCCGGGCTTATTGTGCCCGAAATAGACATATATCACCTTTTTGCTGTTTGTTTAACTATTATTATATACCAAATTAACTGCCGTGTCGTCAAGTGAAAAGCCTATATTGTAGGGCTAAAACTAACAAAATTGAGATAGTTACGCCCGTTTTAGTCAAAAAGCTTTGTGGATATCGAGATAAAGCAAAAAGTGATTATCGCAGGAATGGGTTATATTTTCTTTCATGGGCTATTGTTGTTATCGGGCCATGTCCGGGATAGACTTGTGTTTCATCAGGCAGGGTGAAAAGTTTTTCCCTTATGCTTTGTAATAAATGTTCCGTATTCCCATTCGGAAAGTCTGTCCGGCCAATTGAGTTGGCGAACAAAGCGTCATCCGTAAAGACAATTCCTTCATCTTCGCAGTAAAGGCAGATACCGCCCGGTGTATGGCCGGGGGTATGAAGTACACTTAGCTTTATGTCGTCCTGTTCGATGGCGTTTTGCTCTTCCATGAAGAAATCCGCCGGTTCGACGCTGAAGTCAGCTCCTGTCATGGCGGAAAGATTTGTATGAGGCTCTGTGAGCATTTCGGCGTCGAGCTTATGAATATAAACTTTTATGTCCGGAAACTCAGTTCGAAGTACGGCTACTCCTTCGATATGGTCGATATGCCCGTGAGTAAGGACTATTGCGGCAGGATTTAAGTTATGTTCCTGAAGGAACTTGATTAGCTTATCCACTCCAGGGCCTGCGTCAACAATCAAGCAGTCTTTAGCAGTCTCGCTGCTGCGAAGGACATAACAGTTGGTTTCATACGCACCTAAGATTAAACGGTCGATTTTCATTCAAATATTCTCCTGAAAACAAGGTAAGCTAATAAAATTAGCTCCGTAAGTCAACAGTCTTTGGGCTTGACCGAAAGGTTTAAGTTTGTTAGTGTGCCTTCGTTATAAACAAAGGAAGACCAAACGTATACAAGGAAGCTATACGCGATTTTGGAGTTATCTATCGAATGAAGGCTTTTAATCGGGTATTTCAGTATATCTGGCCGCAATGGCACAGACTCGTGACTATCGGATGTAGTGCGCTGCTTATTGGCATGCTTTTTTCACTCAGCTTTGCGACGATTTTGCCGCTCCTGAAAGTTATGATGGCCGAAGAAGGGCTACACGGCTGGATGAACAGGGAAATTAGCGAGAGTCGTTATGGACTTATTTTTCGTATGCCCAACAGCTTCGAACTTGCTGACCCAAACAATCCTAATGTCGCGTATTATTTGAGAATTGCCAGCGTTAAGAAGAGGAGCTATGCCGAACAGGCGGGGCTCAAACCGACAGACCAGATTGTCGGAGCCGCAGGCAGTATCATCAGCGGTAACGTAACAAAAATACTATCCGGTAAGCTCCTTGAGGAGCTGGCCACCATCTCAAATGTCGAATCCATAGCAGTTCAATACCAAAGGTTTGACGAATACGGACAGTTGAAACCAGGGCTTGAAACAACTGTGCTTCAGTGCGGCAAAAAGCCTTTCTATGCCGATTTCGTCCAAAAGCTTCTCAGGCATTTACCGAAAGAACAAACCAGAGAAAGCAAAAGAAAAGCTGTAATATTTATCATACTTATGATGATGGTCGTTACAACAATGCGATGTATGGCCAGGTTTTACCAGGATTATACTGTACAAAAACTTCTGCATACTTCACTTGTTCAGTTGCGAAGAGATGCTTTTCGACATTCTTTGAATATTCCAGTTAGCTTTTTTGCCCATGAAGGTTCGAGCAATACTGCCAGCAAGTTGTATGGAGATGTAATGGTAGTCGGCATTGGGATTAAGATATTATTAGGCAAAACTCTCCGTGAGCCTTTAAAAGCTATAGGATTGATTGCATGGGCGATGTGGATAGATCGCAATCTAACACTGGTATTTTTGTGTGGATCACCTGTTATCCTTTTCGTGATCAGCAAACTTGGAAGGAAAATAAAACGAGCGACTAAAAAATCACTGGTGACCTGGGCGGAATTACTTGGCAAGCTGAAAGAGTCACTGGCAGCCATTAAGGTTATAAAGGTCTATAATCAGCAGGAACATGAAGAGAAAGCTTTTATAGAAATCAACCGCAAGCTTCTTAAACGACAATTTAGAATTGCAAAGATAGATTCGGCAACAGATCCTTTAATGGAAACACTCGGAATGATTGCTGGTTCTGTGTGTTTGATTTTCGGTGCGCACTGGGTTTATAAGGGAACGGTGCAGCCGGCTGATTTCTTTGCCTTGCTTATTGCCCTTGGTGCTACGGCGGATTCGATGCGCAGAATGAGCGATGTTTGGAACAAGCTTCAACAGGCAAACGCTGCTGCCGAGCGTGTATATGCGATAATCGACGAAAAACCGGAAGTCGAAAGCCCGGATGCTTTTGAGCTTGAGCCGTTAAAAAGCAAAATCGATTTCATAGACATCGAATTTACATACCCGAGTTCTGAAACCCCGGTATTAAAAGGTATAAACCTGTCAGTGGAAGCCGGACACAATGTTGCTATTGTAGGACCAAACGGTTCGGGAAAAACCACCCTGGCAAATCTGATACCGCGTTTTTATGACCCGGATGCAGGCCGGATATTGATTGACGGTAAAGATATTCGCGCCGCGACGCTATTTAGTCTGAGAAGCCAGATTGGAATGGTTACGCAAAATGTTGTAACTTTCAATGATACGGTGGCGGCAAATATTGCCTATGGTAAACAAGACGCAACCAGAGAAGAAATCATTTCGGCGGCCAAACGAGCGTTCGCGCACGAATTTATTTCTCCTTTACCGGATGACTATGACTCGGTCATAGGTGAGCAGGGTTCCGGCCTTAGTGGCGGACAGTTGCAGAGAATTGTCATTGCCAGGGCGATTTTGAGGAATCCCGCGATACTGATTTTCGACGAGGCTACAAGTCAAATTGATGCCGACAGTGAAGCAAAAATTCACAAGGCTATCGAGGAGATCATGCAGGACAGGACAAGCTTCATAATAGCCCACAGATTCAGCACCGTTATCTCGGCGGATGTAATAGTTGTAATGGATAACGGCCGAATTATCGCACAGGGCCAGCATGATGAGCTTATACAAACCTGCCCATTGTACCAAAGCTTATACGAAACACAGTTAGTAAAAAAAGTATAACTTAAAAAGTGAATATTGAATTGCCTTTGGTACTTAAAGGTATTAATAACAACCTGCGATATGCCCTGAAAGATACTCAGGATTGTCCGCTGGGCCGGAAATTTTATATCGTTGTGTCTAAAATTTACACTTTGGCTTACAGAAAATATGTTATCTTGCCGATTAAATTAGGTAAGGTTTCCCGTGGGCTTGAGGCTGAAGCTATAGAATGTAAAATGATAGTTACTCGCCCCGGGATTTTTATATAGAAAAGTTATTGTATATTTAAAGGTCGAAACTATGCCAGAGCTTTCAAGGCAGCAAAAAGCACATGAGCTTTTTACGAGATACGAGGGAAATCCGATAATGACGGCGGATGATTGGCCCTATCCGACAAATGCGGTATTTAATGCGGCGGCAGCTAAATTGAATTCCGAGGTATTACTTTTAGTGCGAGTAGAGGATATGCGAGGCTTTTCCCATTTGACGGTTGCCCGAAGTGCCGATGGATTCACTAACTGGGAAATTGATTCTACACCAACTCTCGAAGCCGACCAAAGCTCGCGGGAAGAAAGATGGGGGCTGGAAGACCCGCGTATTGTCTGGCTCGAAGAGCAGAAGCAGTTCGCAGTTACCTATGTCTCATTTAGTGAAGGTGGTCCGGTGGTTTCGCTGGCCATAACAAAGAACTTCAGGGCGTTTGCCCGGTTGGGTGCTTTGCTGCCGCCGGAAGACAAAGATGCATGTTTGTTTCCCCGCAGATTTAACGGAAGATTTGCACTGATACACCGTCCCATTGTCCGCGGTGAAGCTCATATGTGGATAAGTTTCTCACCTGATCTGAAGCACTGGGGTGACCACAGGGCATTGATTATGACAAGGCACGCGTATTGGGACGGCCAAAGAGTCGGTCTGGCCTGCCAGCCCATTGAGACACCTCACGGCTGGATGTTGTTCTACCATGGTGTTCGTGGTACTACTGCAGGACAGATATACCGTGTCGGAATGGCGCTTTTGGATTTGAATTCACCCTGGAAGGTCCTGCGGCGAAGTGATGAGTGGGTACTGGGACCAAGCGCGCCTTATGAACGTATTGGCGATGTTGCTGATGTAGTATTTCCCAGCGGTGCTGTTGTTCATAAAGAAATCGACCAGCTTTGTCTTTATTATGGTGCGGCCGACTCATCAATGGCGGTTGCAACAGCTAAATTCAGTGATTGCATAGACTATCTTTTGTCATGTCCGGAAGTTAAAGAATAAACCATCGGTATCTTGAGCGGTGCAGTTTCAAATCTTTGATTTATCCGTTGGCTCTCGATGCTATTATTTAATTGCACTTTGTGGCACAATCGGTTCCCATCGTACTTTTGCAGCACCCAAAAGAGTTCCGGTTGCGTAGGACAAATCTACAAGTGCTATCTGATACTCGGCCAGCGCCTGGATTTCAGAACTCTGGGCATTGGCAAAGTTCGTCTGGGCCTGAAGTACGTCTGTTGATGTTCTCAAACCAAGTTCGAACTGACGTTTCTCAGCTTCAAACAAACGGCCATCCAGAATTGCGCTTTGTCTGCTCGCCAATATACGCTGCCAGTTTGCCTCAAGCTGGTCGATAGCATTCAGTACCTCAAACTCAATCAGTGCCTGCCGATTGTTACGCGTAGCCAATCGTTGCTTGCGCTGATAAAACGCCTGGCGCAGCCGGCTCTTTGCGGCCTCATTTCCCAGCGGCACCAGAAGCGACAAGCCAACGCGGTGGTCCTCAAACCTTTTATTGAAAAGCAAATCAAAGGAGTTGCCTCTCGAATCTCCCAGGCCGTTGACATTATACCTGTAATCCATTGTTACCAAAGGCAGGCTCTGGTTGTGCATGTAATCGATAGAGCTGATGTCCTCGGCGATTTGAAGCTCCAGCTCGAGCATTTCCATGCGGTTCTCAAATGCTATTGACACTAACCGCTGCTTTTCCAGTTCATAGCGCACCGGGACAGGCTCGGTGGTGGGTATTAAAATTGTCGGTGTCTGCATATCCAGCCCGGTTTTATTAAGAGTCCGCTTAAACTCGCGCTGCCGGTCTCTTAGATTATTCTCAGCCACGATAATAGCCTCAAGCTGCTGGGCGACCCCGGCCTCGGTTCGGATAATCTCTACCTGTGATTTATCGCCCGCCTCGACAAACCGGTGGGCCTGCTCATTTAGAGCTTTGGCCAGGTCATATTGCTTTTTCCGTACTTCCAGTTCTTTTCTGGCCGCATAAAGACGCCAGTACACGCGGTCCACAGCGGCAATGACCCGTATGACTTCAAGTTTCGTTCTGGCATCGGTTATCTGCCTTTCATACTCAGCGATACGAATGGCATGGGTATTGGTACGATTGCCGGCCCCTCTGAGAAGCGGCTGGCTGATTGAAAGAGAAGAGTCCGAGCCGTAGGAAGGATCAAATGTCGAAAAAGGAGAGCCTGTTTCCAAACGGTTGTCAGCCATATCAAATCTTACAGTTCCGCCGGTTCGCAAAGGAACCTGAACGCCAAGAGCATTGTATAAATAACTTGTCTTTGTGCCTGAAATTTCATCAAGATAGGAAGCTTGTGGAGTGTCTGTTTTGGAATATATCATATTTGTTGTAAATGCCGCCTCAAACGCAGCTTCTGCTTCACCTACCTGCTCAGCGGCAATAGCCGGACTGATAAGCTGTACCTTAAGGTCAAGGTTGTTCTCTAATGTCAAGGCCCGGCATTCCTCAAGGTTAAGCATAAGCTCTTGAGGTGGCGGTTCATTCGCATCCGGAGGGGTGTTCTCTTCAGCCTCGGCTTTCTGAAGCTCCAGAGTTTCTACCTGTCGTAGCTTTTCAGGTGCAACAGTGATTTCGTAAAAATCCTCGTCACCGGGAAAATTTTCACAGCCGGTAGGAATAATGCACAGGAGTATAAGTGCACAACTGAACATGTGGATAAGGAAGCGGCTGAAATCTGAAATCTGAAATCTGAAATTTGAAATATGATTACTCATGTCTAAGTGCCTCAATAGGGTCGAGTTTGGCAGCCTTAATCGCCGGAAACATTCCGAAAAAGATACCTACCGTGCCGGCAAACGCAAAAGAAAGGCCTATTGCCCACAAAGGAATATATGCCAAGTCAAGTTGAATTTTTGGGATACTGGCTAATACTTTGGTCAGAAGATGGCCAAAACCAACTCCCACAAGCCCCCCGAAAAAGCACAAAACTATCGCTTCAATCAAAAACTGGGTTAGAATTGCAGTTTTTTTAGCTCCTACTGCTTTGCGAAGCCCGATTTCCCTGGTGCGCTCCGACACCGAAACAAGCATGATATTCATAATACCCACGCCGCCGACCAGCAGAGAAATGCCGACAATGCCGCCTGCCACCATCGTAACCATAAGAGCTATTTTATTAAATGTCTCTAATGCGTTTTGAAGTGACATAACTTCGAATGTGTCTGGCTCACCGGGTTTTATATTCCGTGTCCTCCGAAGGAAGAAACTTATCTCGGCCAGGGCGTCATCAGAAACATCAGCGGATTTGCTTTCGGCAATAGCCATTATGAACGGATAACGCTGCATCTTGAGGCTGGTTTTATAAGGAATAAATATCTCGGATCTCTCCTGGTTACCTCCGCCAAATACGTTTTCAGGGCGAGGTTCGAGTACCCCTACAATATAAAATGTATGGTGACTTATAAGAATAGGCTGTCCTATACAGTCACGGTCAAGGCGAAGATCGTTACGCAGCTTGGGGTCGATCAGGCAAACCTGTCGGGCTTGCATTTCATCAATAACCGAAAGTGGTCTTCCGATTGTGACCGGACGGCTGTCGATTTTATGAACGGCAGGCTCGGTTCCACGGACAGTAACATTTTCAACAGACTTCTCACGGTGGTTGACGGTGTAGTTTCCGACCCAGGTCATACGCCCGAACTGTGAGACAGAGGGGCAGTGTTCGAGAAGCTTATCAAAATGTTCAGGCTTAAACCGAATAGTCCACCAGGAGGCATGTTGCAGGGGACCTGTTTTAGGGGTCCTTGGTTGAATAAATATGCTGTTTGTTCCTAAAGTTTCTACCTGGGTCAGCACTTTTGCCTTCAAACCGGTTAGGGCGGCAATAACAGCAGTTACCGAAGCTACGCCAATTACAATGCCGATAGTTGTGAGTATCGACCTGGTCTTATTGGCCCAGATTTGACTCAGCGCAAGATACACACTCTGATAGGTGAGCCGAATAAAAGCCAAAGGTGCTCGAATCAGAAATTTCATACCTTCTCCTCCGGGTTGCTGTCTTGTGTTACTGCATAACTTCGCGGGTCTTTGTCATTCAATAGATCACTACGAATGTGTCCGTCTTTCATATGAATAATTCGCTTGGCGTGATGCGAGACAAAATCTTCATGGGTTACCAGAATAATGGTTTGACCTTCTTGGTGAAGCTGGTCAAACAGCATCAGAATGCCGTCGCTGGTTTTGCTGTCGAGATTGCCGGTAGGTTCATCGGCCAGCAGAATGCTCGGATTACAAACAAGCGCCCGGGCGATAGCTACTCGTTGTTTCTCACCTCCGGAAAGCTGGTTTGGCCTGTGTTTTATCCGGTCTCCCAGCCCGACCCGCTCAAGTACATTTTTGGCAAGTTTCCGACGAGACCACCAGCCGTCTTTGGAGTAAATCAACGGCATCTCTACATTCTTAAGAGCACTTAACTGCCCGAGAAGCTCAAATGACTGAAAGACAAAACCGATTCGCTCATTACGAACACGAGCTAATGATGCGTCACTCATCTTTGTTGTGTTCTCTCCGTCCAGCTCATAACTTCCAGAAGTCGCTCTGTCCAGGCAGCCTAATACATTCATCAGTGTGCTCTTACCAGAGCCCGATGGTCCCATCACCGCAACATATTCGTTTTCGTATAATTCCAGGTTAATTCCGCCAAGCGCATGGATAC
>CAZIAN010000176.1:0-2226 GCA_964537355.1 uncultured Pirellulales bacterium
GGACTCGAAGTACAGATGTTGGAGCTCGATTGGGTCAATCAACACAAAAACAAGGATGGCACACTTCCTCCAATCGCCTATGTGCACGGTGAAGTCTTCGGCGCAGGCGGCCTGAAAACGGTCCCGGACAATCCGCGGGGCTCCCGCAGCAAATCTATCGAAAACCGCTGCAAAGGAAAAGGCCAGTGGAATAAATACGTTGTCGTTGCCGTTGACGGAACCGTCAAATTATCTGTAAACGGCAAATTCGTAAACGGCATCAGTAAAGCATCCGTCAAAAAAGGCTACATCTGCCTGGAGTCCGAAGGCGCCGAAATCCACTTCCGCAATTTTAAGATTATGGAACTGCCCCCGGGCATTACAAATGCTGAAAATACAGCCCCGGTTGTCAAAACTAAACCAGCTAAATAAAGGATGAAACTATGAGTAATAAAACAAACGTCACAACAAAAACAAATCACATCACTCGTCGCACGTTCCTGCACAAGGCGGCCCTGAGCGGCACAGGTCTTATCATCCTCGCAAACAGCCGGTCGGTGCGCAGTTTCCAGGCCAACGAAAAATTGAACATTGCCTGCATCGGCGTCGGCGGTCGAGGCGCTGCGGATGTAAACGGTGTTAAAGATGAGAATATCGTCGCCCTGTGCGATGTTGACCACACTCATTCGGCAAAGACCTTCGAGCAATTCCCCAACGCCAAACGATACAAAGATTTTCGTAAAATGCTCGATGAGATTCACAACCAAATCGATGCGGTGGTCGTTGGGACGCCCGACCATACACATGCTCCGGCTGGAGTTATGGCCATGAAGCTCGGCAAGCATTGCTACTGTGAGAAACCACTCACACGCAGCGTGTATGAAGCGAGAATGATGGCTAATATCGCAAAAGAGAAGAATCTCGTTACGCAAATGGGAACGCAGATTCACGCCGGCAACAACTATCGTCGCACAGTGGAACTCGTACAGTCGGGCGCCATCGGAAAAGTGCGAGAAGTACATGTATGGATGGCCGCGAATTTCAACGGGCCGCCCAGGCCAACTGACATGTCACAGCCCAATGCCCCCACTGACCGCCCCCCCGTGCCGGAATCACTTGACTGGGACCTGTGGCTTGGACCGGCATCTTACAGGCCTTACAGCCCGTCTTACGCTCCATTCAAATGGCGATACTGGTGGAACTTCGCAAATGGTCAATTAGGTGACTTCTTCTGCCACTACTGCGACCTGGCGTTCTGGGCATTGAAATTGCGTCACCCGCTCACAATAGAAGCCGAAGGCCCGGTCCATCCTGAGAGCGCCGCCAGGTGGACCATTGCCAGGCAGGAATATCCCGCCCACGGCAATCTGCTGGGGATTAATTTAACATGGTACAACGGCGGCCCGTATCCTGAATTTATGGAAGAAAAGAAAATTCCGAAGTGGGGAAGTGCGGTGCTGTTCATCGGCTCGAAAGGAATGTTGATTTCCGATTACAACAAACACAAGTTGCTGCCCGAAGAAGAATTTGTCGATTTCATTCCCCCTGATCCATTTATCCCGAATTCCATCGGCCACCACCGTGAATGGGTCGAGGCCTGCAAAACGGGCGGACCTACCACGTGTAATTTCAACTACTCGGGCGCACTGACCGAAGCGGCGCTGCTCTGCAATGTCGCGCTGCGAACCGGAAAGAAACTGATCTGGGACGTCGATAAACTTAAGGCCATCGGTTGTACGGAAGCCGACAAGTTCATTAAACCTGAATACAGACTGGGTTGGAGGCTATAGGTCACCATATTACTGCATCGGCTGCAAGGCAATAGTGGCTTTGATAAGATAGCTGCAAACACACCGGTTGGTCGCATCCGGAACAAGAAGCAGGCCGGCTGCGGGAATTGTATTAATCCAGCACCCCGGGCGTATACCGCCGTAGTTTACGGTTCCCTCGCCGGACAGAAGATCCCTGTATCCAAGAGTAGCCGAACGGAAAGCCAATAAGTTCTTGGCTCCGGCGATGATACCGCAGCCATAAGAACGTTCAAAATGAAAATCTTTTTTAAGACCGGTAAGGAGATCCCAAGCCCCGGGCTGGGCATATATAATCGAATCATTAAGGATAGGACGCGAGCCATAGCGAGCCTCAATATCCCAAAGTCGTTTTCCATTCGAGGCACCGAAAGCAGACATTCTGCCGCCAACTTCCGAAACCAGCTTGAAGCGTGTGTCCTGGTAAGCCATCAGCAAA
>CAZIAN010000176.1:2326-5791 GCA_964537355.1 uncultured Pirellulales bacterium
GGCGCATCGATGAAATAAACGTTGCCGTTCCCGACTGCGATGGAGTTATTGCGGATCGAACTTTGCGGGGTATAGCTCCACTTGAGCTTACCTGTTTTTGTATCCATCGCAAACAGAAGCACGGATTGTGTAAATTGGGTATTCATATCGCTTTTTCCATAGCGATACTGAACGATGTGCTCCGTATCGGCCAATGTGCCAAATAAAGTATCGTTCTTGCAGGCAATATATCCCCAAGTACTTTGTTTGCCTTGTGGATGCTGAGGGGCAGGAAATTCGGCAATCAGTTTGCCGGTTGCGGGATCCAGTTGCAGGCACTTGCCCCCTGTGCGTACATAGAGACCTTCAGTAGTCACACAGAAGTTGCTTCCAGTCCCGGCCGTTCCCATCAGGTGCTCCTGGTCATACGCCTTTAATATATTTTCGAGAGGATATTCCCAGATGACATGTCCGTTATATGCGTCAACTGCTCGCAGGCCGTGTAAACCTTCAACAAAAAGCCGGCCATCAAGACAAAGCGGCGCTGGGCCGCGTCCATGCCGGGAAGGCATTTCAAAATCATTGTCAGTGAACCACAGCACTCCCAGAGGTCCTCTGATAAGCTCATCAGGAGAGCAACTGGTGTTTGCGGGGTCGGCATACTGGTGTGTCCAATGGCCGGCACCTTCAAGACCGCCGCGAACAGTCAATTGCATTTCGCCCGGTTTACCAAAACATGCAGAGCCGCCATAAGGTCTTAGAATTCGATTAATCTCTTTTTCCGGTAAATCATCAGCCCCCTCTTTGACAGAATCGCCCGATACAATCAGGTTGGCAAAGCAGTTTGGCAGTTTTGTCGCGGCAAGGTCCCGCTGCAGGACAGTTACACGCGTGCCGTAAAGTCCGGCTTCATCAAGTAATTGTCTTGCCTTTTTGACCTTTGTAGGGTCTGATTCGAGAGCATAAATATTCAGGTCTGTACGTTTGGCCAGTTCATAAGCAAGGCGGCCATGCCCGCAACTAATATCGAGACAATAACCTTTGGTCTTTCCGGTTTTTTCGATAATCTCTGCGGCCGCTCTGGCGTATAGCTGGTTTTTCCCGTAAGCAGATGATTTTGGTTTTGGAGCTATCTGAACAGTCTTTTTTGAAGTTTTGCCTTCGAAACAGTAAATAGTGCCCTTATCTGTGCTGACGATGAGACGGCCATCAGCCGCTGCGAGGCCCAAAGGCTCACCATCAACATCAGCAGTCATAATAATAGATTTGGTTTCTATATCTGCGGTGATAATCTTATGGTTTTTCGTTCCAGCGACAATTGTTTTGCCGGCACCGATTAGAGACACACCCACCGATTCCTGGCATACAATCGACCAGGATGGTGAACTTAGAACGTTTTGTGTTTTCAGCTTACCTGCAGAATCTTTTGTCTGCTTTTCTTCAAAAGGTTTTGACCGGGCAATGCCCTTAATACTGTTTCCCTGAGCAAAGACTGTATATCCAGGGAAATCGGCGACTGCGGAGCCGGGTGTTCCACTTAACAGTAAGTTGCCGGTTTGGGAGTTAAACAATTCATTCCTGCTGAACGTCAAGCCGTTAATAAGGGTAATGAACGGGCCAGGCCGTACCTGACCGTATCTCTGGAGATGAAAGTACCGGAACGCACCGTTTTGCTTGTCGAAAGCGGCGGGTATCGCACGGCCGGTCGGTACTAAAAGAGTATCATCGGCGGCGGACAAATAGCCTTGCACTGAGACACCGCTGTTGGCCTGTGCGGTCGGATGAGGCTGATCCATGAATATACTGCCGCTTGAATCATTCACCCAAAGGACCTTGCCCGTTTCAGGCTCGAGCGCGTAAATGTATATTCCTTCCGATGGCCAAATACCTGCGGCAAAATAGACGATACCATCGATAATAGTGGCCGCACCTCTGGCGGGCCATCGGGAAATCATACGTCCGTTTCCGATGACCATATCTTCCTGTGGTCCTCCGCGCTTTCGCCAAATGAGCTTTCCCGTTTTTGCCCAAAGGCAATACAAATAGCCATCATCTCCGGTTATATATAACCGCCCCTTCCAGAAAGCAGGTGCGAAACGAACCGGGCAATCAACAAAAAATGCCCATCGCTCCTTACCGGTAACAGCATCCAATGCATAAACTTTGTTGTCCGCTGAACTGCCAAAGAAAATCATACCTTCTGCTATTATTACATGATAAGCGTGGTCAAAAGGCATACGTGTATCTTCGGCCCGCCAGGCGGGTTGAGGCGGGTGAATGGGCTTATATACCCACTGCAACGAAAGGCTGCTTGGTAGATGCTGTGATGTATAGCCGCTCCGGGCGGCATCGGCACGAAATTGAGGCCAGCCCCCCCCTTTCGAAGTCTGCCAGGATGTTAACAGCAAAATTATGCTAAGCAAAGTTCTTGTCATAATAACCTCCAGTAAAGCCAGTATAATAATTCAAAGAATGCCAACCCTATGATACCAAATCTGTTTTATTAACGCACATACATTCCATTCTTTAGAAAAGAGATGTTTTTGATTTAGCAGATGATTTGTAGTTTTTGAGGTAGTATTTTGTAATCAACAGAACCAAAAAGATTCGGATAGACTTCACCGTCATTGCTAAGCGGCGCCGAGGGAGTAAGAGAAACGGAAAGTGATTTTGCCCGAAACATGGTAACTTTTTTATGGCTTGTCAATGCCTTTCTGAGTGTCACTGGTATAAGAGACAAAGCTTCCAGCTTCTTCGGCATTTCTATTAATAAACAGTCAAACAGACCATCATCGGGTCGGGCTTCCGGAGTAAAAAAGAGTCCTCCATATCGGGACGTATTGCTTACAAGCAAAACACCATAAGTACCACTAAATACTCTTTCATCGGTTTTAATATTCATTTCCCATCCGGAGGACATCTTTCTGATTACGCAAAGAGCAGCCGCTATATAGCGAATGGCACCGTTGAGTCCTTTCATTCGATAGCTTTCGGCGCAGACAGCCGCAAAAAGACCTACAGAAGAGGCCATGCAAAAATAGTGCCCGCCCGCCTGGCCAACATCCACGTATTTGGTTTTTCCATTTATGATTGTCCGGCAGGCTTTGTGCAATCGTTGGTGCAAGCCAAGGCTTTTCGAAAAATCATTGGAGGAACCCGATGGAATAATACCAATGCGCGGAATTTTACTGGATTCGGTTGCCAGGACGCCGTTTATCACCTCATTTAAGGTCCCATCTCCACCAAGTACGACAATAGTATCCACTTTTTGTATTGCTGCCTGGGCCGCTATTTCCCGCGCATGGCCGGGATAATCTGTAGTAAATAAAGAAAAGGCAAATTTGTGTTTGCGAAGAAAGGCCTCGGCCAGACGAACACGTGAGCGGCTCAGCCCCCACCGGGCTTTCTTATTCGCAATGATAATGTTGGTACTCATAATCTAAAATGATTTTGATAAATATGAATTCCTTATGCCGGATTATATGA
>CAZIAN010000176.1:5891-9055 GCA_964537355.1 uncultured Pirellulales bacterium
AAGAGACCTTTGTTGCGGTAAATGCGTATAAACAAAGATAGAAATCGACAGCTAAAACGATTATGATGATGCCTTGACCGCCCAATAATGTGTTAGGGCACAGGTAAATATGAAAATTACGGGTACATTGATGGATAACGAACAGCTTTTATATGATATAAGCCAACTAAATGAGCTTTTCAGGGACAGCACCAGCATTCAGAATCTTTTAGACAAAACTGTTGCAATGGTAGCATCTCATACAAATTCGGATGTTTGCTCGATTTATCTCTACAATAATGAAAATCACGAACTTGTCCTTAGAGCTACACGGGGACTGAATCCGGACTCTGTTGGTAGAGTAAAGCTCAAGCTGGGTCAGGGGCTTACAGGTCTCGCACTGCAAGACCTGCGGCCGATATGCGAGAAAGACGCTATTCATAATCCAAATTTCAAATTTTTCCCCGGTATATTTGAGGAACGTTACGAGTGTTTTCTTGCTGTGCCTATAGTACGAGGTATCTGGAAAATCGGCGTGTTAGTGCTTCAGCGACAAAAAGGCAGATACTTTAATGATTCCGATATTACTGCTTTGGAGGCCGCAACATCGCAGCTTGCCAATATCATTGAAAATGCCCGTTTCCTTATGGCGATGCATGAGCCGCACACCGAAGAGCAAAAGGCCAAGACTGCATTGTCTGAGCAATTTAAGTTTATAAAGGGTAAAGTTGCATCGGAAGGTGTTGCATACGGCCCTGCCGTAGTTGCCAACAAGAAGAAAAGCCTTGCCATACTTATGAACAGAGAGTTCGATCACACATATACGCTCGAAGATTTCCACAAGGCAATTGCCAAAACGGCGGATCAACTCGAAGAACTTCAGGAACAGGTGGGACGGAAACTTTCAGATGCCGCTTCACTAATATTTTCGGCGCACTTAGTGATACTTAAAGACAAGTACTTCGTGGGAGGTGTGGTTAATCTGATAGAAAGTGGAGTTAATCCACCACTGGCGATATTACAGGTTGCCACACAGTATATGGGAAGTTTTGCAACCAGTGGCAATTCATACATGCAGGAAAAAACCCAGGATATCGAGGATCTGATCGTAAGGCTGATGAGCAATCTCCTTAATGAAACCGAAGAACTCGGTAAATTCCGGAACAGGATTATAATAACCGGAGAACTTTTACCTTCCGATTTACTCATACTCTCTTCGGAGGAGGTGGGCGGAATCATTCTTATAGGCGGAACTGTTACGTCGCATTTGTCTATACTTGCAAGATCTTTGCGAATTCCGATGATTGTCAGCGACACTTATGAGCTTCTTGGTCTTCCGGACAATACTCCCATCCTGGTGGATGCTGAAACAGGTCACGCATACGTTGAGCCTGCCGACGAGATATTAGAGCGGTTCGAATCGCAGCAAAAAGCCAAGCTAACCCTGGACGAACAAAAGCGTTCGATAAAACCTGTTACAACCACTCGGGACGGTACGAGAGTGCATCTTTTCGCCAATATCAATTTGTTGGCCGATTTGAAGATTGCCAGTGAACTGCACTGCGGGGGTGTGGGGCTGTACCGGACGGAGTTTCCTTTTATGATCAGGAATAATTTACCAAACGAGGCGGAACAATTCAGGATTTACCGCGAACTCGTTCAGTTAATGAAAGGCAAACCCGTTACGTTTAGAACACTCGATATGGGAGGCGATAAGACCTTATCCTATTATCGTGACATCAAAGAGAAAAATCCGGCTCTCGGCCTGAGATCGATACGTTTTTCGCTTCAGAACAAACCTGTTTTCACCGAGCAAATCCGTGCCATACTGCGTGCAGGGGCCGGAGAGGATTTGCGGATTATGTTTCCAATGGTTTCATCCATAGATGAATTCTGCCAGGCGCGTGAAGTCGTATTCGAATGCATGGACAAGCTTGATAAACAAAACAAGGAACACAATCAGAAACCAAAGCTTGGAATAATGGTCGAACTTCCATGTATCGTGGATTTGATAGACGATTTCACAAAAGAGGCTGATTTTTTTTCGATAGGGACCAACGATTTTATACAGTTCATGTTGGGTGTTGACAGGACTAATGAAAATGTCGCCAGTGCTTATTTGCCTTATCATCCTTCGGTTTTGCGTGCAATGAAAAAGGTGGTCCATTCGGTCAATCACAACAGCAAAGAAATTTCGGTTTGCGGTGATATGGCTCATCAAGAGGAATATCTGCCTTTTTTGCTCGGTATAGGTGTGCGAACCCTGAGTATGAATCCGGGGTATCTCTTAAAAATGCAAAAGGCCATTTCAGATATTGAACTTGAAGAAGCGCAAGCAACCGCCGAAAGAATGCTTGGTCAAAGCAAAATCAGCGACCTGGCACAGACCTTGAATCTTAATCGTACCGATGATTAACCACTGCTGCTGCAGATATTTAAGAGTATCAAGGCGGGTGCATGGGAATTCTGATTGAGAAGACCTCATTTCCGTCCCAATTGGGACAAACAGAATAGTTTTTTTTGAAAAAATATATTTTTTTGTTGACATATACCGACATACTGTTATAGTCACATATAACAGTAATGCTATTTAAGGAGTTTTAACCATTTTTATACGAATTGAACCATCATCATCAATTCCGATATACCGGCAGATTATCGACCAGATTAAGTATCAGGTTACCACCGGCGTGCTTAAAGAAGGTGATAAAATCCCCAGCGTCAGGGAATTAGCGGCGAGGCTGGCAATCAACCAAAATACGGTACTGAAGGTCTATAACGAGCTTTGCCGGCAGAATGTGCTCAAGATCGAAAGAGGTGACGGCACATACGTTTCTTCCAATAAGCAGACGATTCCCGTCGCTGAAAGAAGAAAAACCATCTCTAACGTACTTCGCGAAGCGGCCATTTTGGCGGTTCAACTGGAAGTGCCTATTGGACAGGCCGGCGAGCTTCTTCAAAAAGAATACGAGAGTATCGTTTCGCAAAGGGCAGGTCGTGGCAAAACTGGTTTGTCGGAGAAGTAATATGTTTCGAATGCTTCTGTGGAAAGAATGGAAAGAGAATCTCTGGAAACTATTGTTTTGCGGGGCGGCCAGTGTTGTATTTACGATTATGCTTTTCAGGATAAGAATCATACCGGATTATTCCAATTGTATATTAATCTCATTTATTCAGATGTTCGC
>CAZIAN010000177.1:0-9046 GCA_964537355.1 uncultured Pirellulales bacterium
GGTATCGGTTATACGCTGTTTCAAGGGGATTGCAGGAACCAAGGTGACAATTTCGGGTTGGGACGGTTTTGCTATTACGATAGTATCGGGCGCGGGCATTTCTTCGATAGGCAGTACGGTTGATGCGGGCGCCGGGGTGAAGTGCGCAGCAGTCAGTGGCTTAGAAACAGGTACCAGTTTAATGGTTATAATGGGCAGCAGAACTATCAGGGCCAAAGCAAGGCAGGCAATTATGTAACGCAGATTAGCCGTGGATTTTCGCAATAGCCTTAGAAGGATTGCCAGGATTAACGCGACTGCCGCGGCCTGCCAGATAAAATGAAGCAGTGTCCAGCCGAGCCTTTGCACAATTTCCTGTGAAAGGATGTTTTGTAGAATCAGCATGATTATTCCCTCCGGAATTCATCGAGCATTTTTCTTATTCCTGCAAGCTCTTTCTTAGATACCTTTTTTGCCGAAAGTGCCCGCATGACGAGTTTTTCCGCCGAGCCTGAGAAGGCCCTTTCGAGCAGGTCGCCTACCAACTGCTTTTGGGTTTTTTCTTCTGTAATCGCCGGCTTATAGACGTGCTTGAACTGGGACTCGTTTCTGCGTAGAAGACCTTTTTCGGCCATTATCTGCATCAGCTTGAGAGTGGTAGTATAGCCGGTATCCTCATCCTTGTTCATTGCCTCGTTGACCTGGCGAACCGTGCTCGGCCCGTTGTCCCATAAAATCTGAAGGATGGTCAGCTCTCTGTCGGTGGGTCGTGAATTTTTACGTCTTGTCATATTAGTGCTCCTTTAATTCTTTTATTATCCTCTATCGACATAATGTACGAATACTTTCGTAGTTGTCAACGAAAAAATTCGTAGATTTAAAATATTTTTTCAATATCCCCGTTTACGGCCTGAAAACGCATAAAAAAAAGCCTCTACGCTGATTTTGCATAGAGGCCATAAAATCAAACGGTTGAATAAAAACCGTCAAAAACTAAACGAAGTAGTTAATTTTCTTTGGCTTCACTGAAACCGGATTCGTAGATGGCATCTAAATAGTGTTCAATAAGGCTATCGTTACGGATCACAAATCATGGTGTTACCGCTGTTTTTGTTCTACCAGTTGTCGGAGGAGTTCACGTATCTCCTGCATTTCTCGGCTTAGCTGATCTACCTGGCCATTCAGTTCCTGGACCTGGTGTTCCAGGTTCGGCTGCTCAGGTTGCGGCCTGTCCATTTCCCGTTCACGGGCCTGAGACTCGATTTCTGTCAGTTGGGCATGAATCTCACGGAGTTCCATTTCCAGTTGTTCAGTCCTCTGCGGATCACGGCCCCCCAGCTCGCGCAGGATATTATGAATATCTTCAGCCCGTTTTTCCAGTTGTTGCCGTTCGGGATTTGGTCTGTCCATGTCCCGTTCACGAGTCTGAGCCCCGATTTCCGCCAACCGGTCGTGAATCTCACGAAGTTCCATTTCCAGTTGTTTAGCCCTATCTGGATCACGATCTCCCAATTCATGCATGATATTTTGAATCTCTTCAGCCCGTTTTTCCAGTTGTTGCCGTTCAGGATTCGGTCTATCCATTTCCCGATTACTGGCCTGAGACTCGATTTCCGCCAACCGGGCGTGAATCTCATGGAGTTCCATTTCCAGTTGTTCAGATTTATCCGGATCACGATCCCCCAATTCTTGTAGGGTATGGTGAATCTCTTCAGCCCGTATTGCCAGTTGTTGTTGCCGTTCATTTATAGGAGGTGAGTTCTCTGCCTGGTGCAGGTCTCTTTGCCCACCCAAGGCGTGCAACTCTTGCACCAGGTCACCTATACGTTCATGCATCCGGCGTACTTCGTCGTGCAGAATACGGGCCTTGATGCCGTTGCCCCGGCCGGCCTTTTCCAGAACTTTGATTTCGCTGTCGGTCTCTTTGGTTCGAGATTCAAGGTAACCAATGGTTTCTACCAGTTCTTCACGCTGTTCCATACGTTCCTGATGCTTTTGTTGGACAACTCTGGCGGGTCGGCGCTGTGCAAGGGCAGTGCCTACTACCACAGACAGGGTGATAATCAGTGTGATCAATGCCCATTTCGATCCCACTCTGGGGTTACTACCGGGGTGTTTAATAATTCTATGAATTCTTTTTTTCATGGTGTTTTCCTTTCCCACGACAGTCGGTACAAATGCCATCCGACCTTCGGGTAATAAAGTTAACAATAATTCAGCATAGTCCGGACCTGCTTGTCCGCTGTCCATGACCCAATCGTCACACGCCTGCTCACTAAGACAGAGCAGACGCTGTTTTGCCCACCATAACAGGGGGTGCCACCATATCAGACTCACTGCCAGCTCAGTGCCCAGTCCGACCAGATGATCGAGTCGTTTCCAATGAGCAATTTCGTGGCAGAACAGGCCCAGCCAATCCGTGTGTCTGGTTAGACTTTCAGTGCCGGTAGGTACCAGTAGGATGGGTCGGGAACTCCAGCACCAAATAATCGGGCTATGTACGGTTTGACTGACGCGAATGTCTATATTATGGCGAACGCCCAGCTTTGTGCAGGCAGTAAACAGAGTTTCATTTAGTTTGACATTATCCAGCGGCTCAGCCGCACGCAACAGGCGTATGCCCAGGATAAAGGTGCGTATTAAACGCAAGAGCAAGGCCAGGCTTACTAAAATCCAGATTCCCATAAGCACGTGCATCCAGGAAATCTTATCGATTAAGTCGCCGGTGACAGCCGGTGTTTCAATTTTCGCCACAGAGGATTCTTGAGAAAGCGGTCTAAACGCGTCAGAAGACGGCAGGAGCTCATCGTTGAGTGACAGTGGAGTGTCATTGATGATCGGCCCTGCAATTGCTTTGTGTTCTACAGCTTTTGTTGCTATAGATTTACTTTCGACAGGTTTACGCGTCACAAGTTTGCCTGGTAGGGGCTCAGCCTTGAGAAATCCTAAGCCATAGTGATTCACCAGTATCGACAGAAAAGGGACAAGCAGGGCGCTGATAATCCCCAACATAAGGGCCTGATGGGCCCGAGCTGCTTTGCGCCTAAATAGAAAGCTGCCCATCAATCCCAGCATCAGACACACGGTGCTCTGCAATAGCAGTATCCACCATGGCAAATTTATGGAGAACAATCCGCTGTTCATCTCTGTTTCTCCTCTCTGGCCTCATCGATCATGGTGTGGAGTTCTTGCAGGTCATTGTCCGACAGACTGCTCTGGCGGATTAAGTGCTGAAACATCAACATGGCATCCCCATCAAACACCTGTTTAACGAAACGCCGCAGAGAACTGGCACCGGCCTGTTCACGTGTCTTGGTGGGCAGGTAGATATGGCTCTTGCCCTCTTTGCGATGACACAGCCATCCTGTCTTTTCCAGGTTCTGCATAGCCGTTAGTACAGTCGTATAGGCCAGTTTCTTTTGCTGACAAAGCCTTTGCCGTACCTGATGTACATTGGCCTCACCCAGTTCCCAAACGACCTCAATCACGGCCCGTTGTAACTGACCCAGGCTATCCAACGATTTTCGTGTCATAACATGAATCTCCTATAGTTCTTACCGACCCGTTATCCTACTTGGAATCAAAGTACTATGTATCATAGTATTTGTCAATATAAAAATAAAAATTTTTCAAAATTTTTCACAAATACTCGTTTATTATGGCGAAAACGTATAAAAAAGTCAAAATGACTCAGTAAAAAGCACAGATTCTCTACAAATCAGAAACTGGTTTGCTTTTCTGAGATTATGGCTTAGAGCCTGCATAATTGCCCGATAATTAAGCGCTGTTTTTTTTCATATTGTTGGAATCACCAATGGCCGGAATAACAGTCAGAAAAATGCCTATAATTGGTGATTTTGAGGCTATTTTTATGTATATGTCTTTAATCTTATAAGGTTATGATTTAACTTGGGGTCATTTCTGGACGATTAATGTGGAGGTAAGTACGCCCACAGCCTTTATTTGGGTGAATTTTTTTATATTAGCAGGTAGAAAAAACGTTACATTTGATATAATCAGTGGCACATAACTATATATGAGTTTTTTCGGGTCCTAAGGAGGGGTAATATCAGTTTCGTAATTAACACGCTGGAAATTTAGCAATTTTTTGAAAGGGTAATAGGATGAGAAGGATATTATTTGCATCAATATTAGTTTTCCTGATGAGTGGAGCAGCATCTGCAAATGGTCTTTCCGAGGCATTGGACACAGATTTGATTTTCGACACGGGTGGCGATGCGGATTGGTATTCCGAGACCATGACGACCTACTTTGATGGTGACGCGACCGTGAGCGGCGATATCTGGGATAACCAGGTGTCCTGGATGCGAACGACGGTTAACGGCATGGGAACATTGGGCTTTTACTGGAGGGTATCTTCCGAGCTTAATTACGACTATCTGGAATTTTATATTGACGGAGTACGTCAGGACCGCATCAGCGGGTGGACTGACTGGCAACAGATGATTTACACAATCACCGAACCGGGTTCGCATACGCTGGAATGGCGATACAAGAAGGATGCTTCGACAAGTAATGGAAACGATCTTGGCCGGGTGGATCTTGTGGATTGGTCGAGCGAGGCTCAACCTCCCTCTGAACCTCTTTCCGAGGCCCTGGATACAAATTTGAGCTTTACAACAGACGGCGATTTGGGCTGGTTTGCCCAGACTGCGATAACTTACTCTGATGGTGATGCAGTTCAGAGCGGAGATATCTTAGACCAGCAGAGTTCGTTGATACGGACGACAGTAAGCGGGGCGGGAACGGTGAGCTTCTTCTGGAAGGTATCATCTGAGGCCGGTTATGACTTTCTTGAATTTTACATTGACGGTGTTCTTCAGGACCAGATAAGCGGGCTGGTGGACTGGCACCAGATGATATACACGATCACCGATCCGGGTTCGCATATTTTGGAGTGGCAATACATGAAGGATTATGGCGTAAGTGGAGGAGACGACAGCGGCTGGGTCGACCTAATGGAGTGGTCAAACGGGACGCAACCTCCTTCTGGTCCGCTTTCCGAGGCTTTGGATACGAGCTTGAGTTTCACAACGGACGGCGATGCCGGCTGGTTTTCCCAAACCGCAATGGCTTTCTTTGATGGTGATGCGGCCCAGAGCGGCGAAATCACGGACGAGCAGGAGTCGATGATACAGACGACAGTTGACGGAGCGGGAACGTTGAGTTTCTACTGGAAGGTATCTTCCGAGGTCGGTTATGATTATCTGGAATTTTACATTGACGGTGTTCTTCAGGATAGAATCAGCGGTTCAGTTGACTGGGACCAAATGAGTTATACGATCACCGATCCCGGTTTGCACGTATTGGATTGGCGATATGTCAAGGATAAGGGTGTCAGTTCGGGCAGTGACAGCGGCTGGATAGATCAGGTGCAATGGTCGGGTGGAACACAGCCACCCCTTGATGGTCCGCTTTCGCAGGCATTGGATACAGATTTGAGTTTTACAACAGCCGGCGAGGCCGACTGGTTTTCCCAGACGGTGATAGCTTATTTTGATGGTGATGCAGCCCAGAGCGGAGATGTCCTGGACAACCAGGAATCATTGATACAGACGACGGTCAGCGGGGCGGGAACGTTGAGCTTTTACTGGAAGGTGTCTTCAGAAGGCGAATATGACTTTCTGGAATTTTACATTGACGGCGTTCTTCAGGACAGAATAAGCGGACTGGTTGACTGGCACCAGATGACTTACACGATTACCGATTCGAGTTCGCATATTTTGGAATGGCGATATGTGAAGGATTACAGTGTAAGTGAAGGAGACGACAGCGGCTGGCTGGACCTTGTGGAATGGTCGGGCGGAAGTCAACCACCATCCATAGGCCCGCTTTCCGAGGCTTTGGATACTAATTTGAGTTTCACAACGGAGGGCGATGCCGACTGGTTTGACCAGACCGCCACGGCTTACTTTGATGGTGATGCAGCCCAGAGCGGAGTTATCTCAGACGAGCAGAGTTCGTTGATACAGACGACAGTCACCGGGGCGGGAACATTCAGCTTCTACTGGAAGGTATCATCTGAGGATAATTATGATTTTCTGGAATTTTACATTGACGGCGTTCTTCAGGACAGCATAAGCGGGCTGGTGGACTGGCATCAGATGACATATCCGATTACTGATCCCGGTTCGCATACTATGGAGTGGCGATACGTCAAGGACTGGAGTGAGAGTGTAGGAGTTGACAGCGGCTGGGTGGACCTTGTGGAATGGTCGGGCGGAAGTCAACCTCCCTCCGGTGGTTCCCTTTCAGAAGCTCTGGATACAAGTGTGAGTTTAAGCACTGGCGGCGATGCAGACTGGTTTAACCAAACTACGACGTTTTATCTCGATTCGGATGCGGCCCAAAGCGGAGTTATCTCGCATAATCAGGAGTCCTGGATGCAAACTACGGTCAGCGGTGGGGCGATTAGCTTCTATTGGAAGGTATCTTCCGAGACCGGATATGACTCACTGGAGTTTTACATTGACGGCTCATTGCAGGACAGCATCAGCGGCTCGGCGGACTGGCAGCAGGTTTTATACACGCTGCCTTCAGGTACATACGAGTTGAAATGGCGATATGTCAAGGACTGGAGTGTCAGCGAAGGAGACGACGCCGGCTGGGTGGATGCTCTGGTTGTAAATTAACATTATTTGGATGGGCTGTTAATCAGGTCATCTTTTGAAACGAAGAGAATACAATAGCCCCTGTTTTACTGTATAAGGTAAGACAGGGGCTTTTCAATTGATTATCGATAACTGATGATTGATTATTTGTAGATTCCTGCCTGCTCAACTTCGCTGAGGAGAGGTTGTATTAGTTAAATTTTAATCTGTTCGATAAAGGTCACTGCTTCACAGACGCGACTCCCTTTGGGGTATTCATATCAGGTGTTGTTATGGTTTTGGGCCGGGACTTGTTTCTGCGGGCAGGTCCTTTAATGCGGCCCACTGGCTCCATCCGGCGTCGTACCAGAGGATTTTCTTATAGCCGAGGAGTTTATTTAGAATAAACAAAGTCTGACTGGCCTGGTGGCCGGTACGGCAATGAACAATCACACGTGAATCTTTGTTGGGGATAATAAAGGCATAGGCCTTTTCCAAATCGGCGGTGTTTTTGAATATTGCGGTTTCACCGAGCTTTTGAAGGTCCTCAGTGTATGGGCGGTTTATTGCGCCGGGTATATGGCCTGGGCGAGCTTCGTCGGATTTTGTTCCGTTGAAATAGTCAGCCGGTCGGACATCAAGAATTATCGCGGATTTGTTCTGTAAGTGCTGCAGCACGGCTTTATAGTCAACGGTAAATGTATCGGCTGTTTGAGATGATGGATAATCAGTTTCAGTGACAACAGGAAGGTCGGCTGTAACAGGGCATTTTTCATTTAACCAATTTTTGAAGCCGCCGTTAAGAATACCATATTTGGTGTGTCCGAGTCTTTCCAGTGCGACAGCGAAAAGTGTAGCATCGTGAGGTTTTTCGCCATAGACCAGAACCACAGTATCCGAAGGTAAGATTCCCATAGAGGAGGCATGCTTTGCGAGCATATCAACCGGTTGAAGCATCGAGCCGACGGCCTGTCGATTCATACGAATGTTTTCGGGAGACAGGGCAAGAGAGCCGGGTATATGGCTGGTGTTATATTCGGGCTGTGAACGCAGGTCGATGATTTTGAGATTGGATTTATCGAGATTGCTATTCAGCCAATTCGTATCGATCAGAAAAGATTTAGGCAAAACGGCGGAGGGAGTAACTTGGCCCGGAGATGAAAGGAAATAAGCACGCCAAGCGGCAACTTTGGCTGCTAAAGACGGCGAAAGGGGTTCGCTACGCAGTGAGATTGGTGTCAAGCATTTCTGTATGAAACCATCCAGCCCGTCTGTCAGGATATAAGCATTTCTAAAACCCATACGGTACAATGAGTCACGCGCCTGTGCCGGATGGGTCATTCCATTTGAGTAGAGCACAATCTTGCCGACGTTTCGATAAGGGGCAAGCGATTGATGGAGGTCTTTAAGAGGAACATTCAGCGCCCCTCGAAGATGAAACTGAGCGAACTCACCGTATGGGCGGACATCGACAATAGTAAGGTCTTTCTCACCGGATAAGATGCGGTCGGCTAATTCCTCAGGCCCAATGTGGTCCTGCGCCTGGTCGATACTCTCGAGGAGTATGGATTCTGATGCGGGGTCAATCGTCAAGGGTGTGCCGGCAGCCGGAGCGGAGCCGGTATTAACAGCTACAAATGCTATCGCACCGGTCAATAATATCAGACTGAAAGATTTAAGGAAGAGGGTGTTCCAGTATATACCGGTCCGGGAGAGCCTGCGTTCGATGTATTCACAAAGCCAGAACATAATCAACCCTATTAGACAAAACATAAGTAAAAACGCGGAGATGGAAATGCCGAGACTATCGAAGACAAACAGGACACCTCTGCCACCCATCTCATAGAAAGGTTTAACCCATCGAAATACCTCATTGAATAAGGCGCTGCCTGCGACGGCACCGAGCATGAAGACCAAGGCGTCGATTTTTCCAGATGTTATTCCAGCGGCGGCAGTTCCGGGACACCAACCGCCGATGACAAAGCCGATTCCAAAAATCAATCCTCCGACAATTTGTGGGACGTAGTTTGTTTCAAGCAGATATACCTGGTCGAGGCGAATCAGACCCAGGGCCCTTAAAGAGAAAAGGCCGATCATAGCGGTCAGAACTGCGGTAAACATGACTTTGATTACGGTCATATCCTTGAAATAAAAGACTGAAGCCAACTTGCGGCTGGAGCCAAAACCGGCGCGTTCGAGGAAGAAACCAAACGCCAGTCCGATTGCGAGAGAGGCGAGAAACGCCCAGGCGGTGTCCAGATTGTTTGAGCCAAAGAGTGTATTAATCATTCCACTGCCTCCTTACGAACCAGGCAGTCAAGTATCCACCGAGGAACAAAAAGATCATAAAGAGGAAACTTCCTGTGAGCAGCAAGGCCGAACCTGTAAGGGCCTGGCCGCTCGTACAGCCATTGGCCATTCGACTGGCAAAACCTACAAGAAGGCCTCCTGCAAAT
>CAZIAN010000178.1:0-7534 GCA_964537355.1 uncultured Pirellulales bacterium
CCTCGATTACGGCAGGATTGCTCTGGGACAAGACCGGTATGTTTACCCCCTTGTTCCTTTCACTGGGATTGACAATTACTTCAACGATAATGTTGATATTCGTAAAAGAAAAACAATAAGACATGTTGTCCTGATTAATGCCCGATAGGCCGGATGTTACAAGTCGCCTCAAAAACCTACAGCAAAAACTGAACCGCTCACTAACAAATATCCATCCGCATTGATTTCTCATCCCAAATCCTGTATCTTTGTATAGTTATTAGCACTCGAACTGTACACATAAAGAGCTTTGGCTGGCCGTTGGTACAAGTACAGCGAAGTGATTTTAGGAATTCTGTATATGAATATTCTATACAAATATTGTGACCAAGATGGTATTAAAATCATAGAGTCGTTAGAATTAAAATTGCCTTATGTTTCAGAAGTTAATGACCCACTTGAATGTTTGCCAATTTTCTATTGTCCAGATGATAAACCTGCAATTGAAGCAAGATATATAGCTGCGCTAAAACGTAAAGGAAAATCCCTTCCAACAGGCTACAAGCAAGCATTGAATGGACTCTATCAAAAAGGTGAGATTCAGAAAGAACTTAAAGAAAATTCACTAAGAGTTCAAAAAAATTTGAATCAAAAAAGTTGCTTGCTTTCCATTTCAAAAACGGCAAGCAACACCGTAATGTGGGCACATTATTCCCAAAAACACAAAGGAATTGTTATCGGTATTGATTTCGATAAAGTGTTTTACGAAATAGAAAAAGTAATATGTGGTCTTAAGTTGAATCAGGTTGAATATTCTGAGCAGAGGCCAAAAATAAATATCCTGACTGATTTTGAAATTCCACCGGAAGCATTTTTCAGAACAATATTAACCAAATCATCTGAATGGAAATATGAGCGAGAATTTCGATCTGTATTCCACATTGAAACTTTGGAAAAATTGCAGAAAGAAGGTTTTGCATCCCTTAAAGATTTCAATGGCAAGAACACCTGGTTTTTGCGACTGAATTCAGAATCCATTACAGAAGTTATTTTTGGCTTGTATACAGAAGAGAGTTTAAAATTAGCTATTAAAAAATTAATAGAATACGTAGAACTACAACATATAAAATTGTACCAAGCTGAAGAATCTGAAACTTATACACTTAACTTGATTTGTCAACGTCCAGGTTTGGAGAATACTATATGAAAGTGTGCCTCCAAACCTACGGGTGCCAGATGAATAAGCTGGATTCAGCGCTTATTACCTCTGCACTAACTGAGGCTGGATTTAGCTTGACTGCAAGCGTAAAAGAAGCTGATGTCGTTTTGATAAATACATGCTCTGTTCGCGAGCACGCAGAGCAGCGGGTAATTTCACAATTAGGACACCTCAAACATCTCAAACAAAACAAACCGCTCATGGTGGTCGCCGTAATCGGATGTATGGCACAGCGGCTTGGCGACAAACTGCTCGAACACGAAGCGGTCAATATCGTTTGCGGCCCGACACAAATCCCGCAAATCGCCGACCTTCTAAAACAGGCCCTGGAAAAAAATGAAAAACGCCTGGCTGTAACCGAAAAAATCCTGCAGAAAACTTCTGAAAGCCAAAACCAGACCCTCGAAACATTCGAATCCGCCTACGGCATCGAGGATAAAAATATTCCGTCTCAGGCTTATGTCCGCGCGATGCGGGGGTGTAATAATTTTTGCACCTATTGCATCGTCCCATACGTTCGCGGCCCGGAAGTGAGTAGGCCGCCCGAGGTAATAATCGAGCAGATAAAAAAACTGGCCTCTGAAGGGATAAAGCAGGTAACGCTCCTCGGCCAGACGGTAAACTCATATAAATACAAAAAGGACGGCCGTTCCTGGTGCCTCGCTGATTTGCTCGATGCCGCTGCCGGCATCGAAGGTATCGAATGGCTCAGGTTCGTTACAAGCTATCCATCCGAAAAATTCTTCGATCGAATAATGCAGGTGATGGCCGCCTCCCCGAAGGTCTGCAACTATCTACATCTTCCCGCGCAAAGCGGCTCGGATAAAATCCTTCGCGCAATGAACCGCCACTATACCGCCGCCTGGTATCTGGAGCTTCTCGACAAGGCCAGGGCCATTGTACCGGATATCGCAATAGCAGGTGATTTTATCGTGGGCTTCCCCGGCGAAACCGAAGAAGATTTCCAGGCAACTGTGGATCTGCTCAAAAAAGCACGATACAGAAATTCCTTCATCTTCAAATACTCTCCCCGCCCCGGCACAACCGCAGACAAAAGATTGCAGGACACCGTCACCCCCGAAGTAAAACAAAAACGAATCGCCGAGCTGCTCGAATTGCAGGAGAAAATAAGCGGCCGATTAAGCCGGGACTATCTCGGTAAAGAAGTCAAAGTCCTCGTAGAAGGATTAAGTAAAAAGTCACACATAAATACGGCCGGCGACAACAATCCCCAGCTCGTCGGCAGGACCGATACGGATTACATAGTCGTCTTCAACGGCCCAACCTCACTCACCGGCCAATTCGCAAAAGTCAAAATAACAAAAACTTCACCCCTGACCTTGTTTGGCCTGATTATGAAGGATTCCGATTTATGAAAATATTGACGGACAAAAAAGCCTACATCTGCGACATGGATGGCGTCATCTATCACGGAAACAAACTCATCGATGGCGCCCGCGAATTCGTGGACTGGCTCAAAACTCAAAAGAAAAAATTCTTGTTTTTAACAAATAGCAGCGCAATGTCACCCAGGCAGCTTCGACAGCGCTTTTCCGATATGGGAATAGAGACCGACGAGGACCATTTTATGACCTCCGCCCTGGCGACTGCAAGCTTTCTGGCAAGTCAGCATCCGGGTGCACGCGTATATGCCATCGGAGAATCCGGCCTTATCAACGCCCTCCATGATAAAGGCTTCGCCATCGACCATGTAAATCCAGACTATGTGGTTGTCGGCGAAACCCGCACCTATAACTACGAACAGATTGAGAACGCCATTCGCTTCGTCCTCAGGGGAGCAAAACTCATCGGCACCAACCCCGATGTCACCGGACCGTCCGAGGCCGGAATCGTACCGGCCTGCAGGGCGTTAATATCACCCATTGAGTTGGCCACGGACAGAAAAGCCTACTTCATCGGCAAACCCAACCCCCTTATTATGCGGCACGCCATAAAAAAGATTAAATGCCGCAGGGAGGAAACCCTCATCATCGGCGACAGAATGGATACCGACATTATCGCCGGCATTGAATCTGAAATTGAAACCGTTCTCGTGCTGACCGGCATTACCGGCAGAAATGACCTCATCCGTTTTCCGTATCAGCCGGACCACATCATCGATTCTGTCGCTGACATCATTAGAACGGCCTGAAAAAAGCTATACCAAAGGAAGTATCTTCGCGAACAAAACCGTAAAACCCAATCCCACAACGGCCAGAGTACTGATTGTCACCGTCCATGTCTTGAGCGTTTCGACTTCGGTAAGTCCGCTCATCTTCGCAAAAATCCAGAACCCGCTGTCATTCATCCAGTTCCCGCACTGCGCCCCGAACCCAATCGCCGCGGCAAGGTAAACCGGATGAAAGCCAATCTCCCCCGGCGACGTTATCAGCCCCGCCAACATCGCCGACGCTGTAATCATCGCAACCGTACTGGAGCCCTGAGCAAACTTGATAAGAAACGCAACAAAAAATCCCATAAACAGCAGCTTCAAACCGCCTATATGCGCCCCGCCGTCGGCAACCATAATATTCTGAATAGCCGGCCCGATTTCCGCCGCCTTCAGCATCGCCCCGAACGCCCCGCCCGCCGACGTAATAAGAATTATCACACCGCCGCTCATCAGCGAGCTTTCAACCATCTTCGCCAATCCTTCCCGCCCCGGCCTTCTCTTTTGCCACAGCACGTACATCGCAATCGCCGCCGAAACCAGCATCGCAAGATTGGCGTTACCAAGCACGGCCGTAAACGACTTCACCCGCATAATACCCGAATCGGCCGCCGCGCCCTGGGCAATAGTCGAAACAATTGTATGCGTCGATATCATCAACACCGGCAAAATAATCGGCCCAAAAGAAGGCAGCAGCGCCGGAAGCTCCTCATCGGGAAGCGGTTCCGGCTCAGGACGTCCCCCCTCTAACGGCCGCATAGGTATATCGAACCGGCCCGAGAGCCATCCCACAAAAAACATCATCACAATAGACGTCGGAATAGCCACAAGAAGCCCCACCATTATCATCATCCCAAGATCAATCCCTAACGTCTCAGCGATAATCAGCGGCCCCGGCGTCGGCGGCACCAATGAATGCGTAATCGACGCCCCCGCCCCCATCGCAAGTATCAAAAGCAGGTAGCTTCTCCCTGTCCGCCGATGCATCGACCGCGCCAGTGGTAGCAGCAGGTAAAACACCGTATCGAAAAATACCGGTATCGACAGGACAAATCCGCTGGACATCAGCGAGACCGCGCATTTTTTCTCCCCAAGCAGCCCCACAAACAACCGCACAATCCGGTCCGCCGCCCCGCTCTCTATCAGGCACCGGCCAATCACCGCCGCCAGCGCAATCACAACGCCGATTTTACCCGCCGTCGTCCCGAACGCCTCCGCGACCCGGCTGATTTTCACTGCCAAGTCCCCCGGAGCAAGCACGCTCACAACTATCGCCGCCGTTATCAGCGACAAAAACGCATGAACACGCAGCACGATAATCATCCCGAGCACCGTCAGGATTCCGATACACAAAATTGCCAATGGAGGAAGTCCGAACAAAATTCAATCTCCTTAAATCTTCCTTACGTCACCTCACCAAAAGTTTCTATGCACTCATATAAATCAATCAGCCCCCGCTGAAAAGCCCTGCAAGCACCACCGGTATCTGCGTCACGCAAATATACCCGAACACGATGAACGTGACAATCAGTCCCACGGCAAACAGCTTACTCGGCCTCAGCACCGCGTAAGCCTCCTTCGAAAGCAGCTTCGGCATAACGACAAAAAGACCCACCGCCACCCAAATCGCCTGCAGAGCCGTCAGTAGCACCCCTTCCAGAATCGAAGACAGCTTCAGCAAAAACATCGGCTTCAATCCGAACACAAACACTACAATCATACTCGTCAGGAAAAAGAACACCAAAAACATCCTGAACTGCGTCTTCCACGCTAACCTCTTGTCGAATCCCGGTATACATATTCTGCTCGCATCAGCTAACAGCCGCGGCCAGCCCGCCAATTGACCAACCAGCGTCGAGACCATAGCAACCGCCCCGGCAAGCTTAAACAGAAATCCCCCAACCCAGTCCCATCGCGCGGAAAAAACCCTCGAAAGCGTCTCGGCCATATCGTCGTTACTCGGAACAAGATGCTCGGCCCCGAGGATACCCGCCCCGGCCACAAGAAATCCGCCCGTCACCAAAATCCCAATCACCATAGCCACCGATGAATCCACATACAGCACCCGGCACCAGCCCTTTATCTTCTCCGCCGTATCCGTTGTCATACGCTGCAATTGTGGCACATCCGCCGCCTTGCCGTACCCTCTGCCCGCCGCCGCTCCGTAGCCTGCCCCAAGCACCCAGTAAGTGTACCACACCTGGCTGGCAAAGCCGCCCGCCCCCCAGCCTAAAAGAGGCAGTATCTCGTCCCACGGATTCTTCGAAACCCCCTCGATTGCCGCCGCCCACGATGGAACCGCCGGCATCCTGAACGTTAAACCCCGCATCAATTCCGAAAATCCCGGCAGCACGTGTACTGCGATATACAATGCCCCCAATACGATGATAAACACGAAAAGGCTCATCACGATTTTTAATACATCGAACACCCCCGACCACACCACCGCCACCGCGAAAAACGCCGCGAACCATCCGCATATCTTCACGTCGATACACGGGATAAGGCTATGGATAAACACCCCCGCCGCCGTCCCCAACGTCCCTATCGAAAGAATCGCGCAAACAAACTGCACCACCAGCACTAACCACACCACCCAGTGACGCGGCCCGGGTATCCTCTCGAACATATCGATCATCCCCTCGCCCGTGCAAACCGTATAGCGAGCCCCGCTCATCCCTATCCAGAACTTCAGAAATATCCCGACCACCACCACCCACAGAATGGCCGTCCCCAATACCGCCCCCGTCCGCGTAGCGATAATCACCTCGCCAGAGCCGATATATTCCGCCGCCCATACCATCGAAGGCCCGACAAGCGCAAATATCGCTAATCCAACAGGCGCCCTCTTGATTTTCATCTCGCTGACTTGTTCTGCGTTTTCGTCCATGCCCTTACGATTCCCTTACGCAAATCCTGCTGTCACGTCAATAATTTGCAAGTAAATTAACCCTTTACAAAGAAAGTGTCCATATTTTTCTTACAAGACTTCAAAGGCATATAAAAATACCGAAACGTAGGGGCGTTTCGCGAACCGCCCTTCCGAGGCGCAGCCGAGGAATCTCAACCACAATAATCATTTAAAAGGCTGTATTTCAGCCGTGCTAAGTCCTCTCCCTCAACAGGCTTGCGAAACACGAACAAATGCTCGTGCATGATTAAATAAAACTTCCCCGCCATTGCCTTGGGCCGCCACCGCGCCGTCGCCGAGCAGTTATGCTGAACCTTAATAATGTCCTCTTTCAGCACAAATCCCGCCCTCAAAAACCGCTGCATAACGTTAAAAGCTAACGGCACATAATGCCTCCCCTTCCGCGTATCGCCTATCAGTATCGCGCAGTACCTGTCTTCCCGAAGTACACGCAGCAGCTCCCGCGCTATGGCCTCTATTTCATCACAGAACCTCGGCATACTCCCCGTATTCGACAAATCCCCCTCTATCTTACCCTCCGAGTATTTTATTATATTCATATAAGGCGGATGAGTCACAACCAAATCGAACGATTCATCCTCGAACCTCGACAAATCCCGCGCATCTCCGATTTTCACCTCCTGCTCACTCTCCGGCCGATGTTTAAACTCCAGCGCCTTCTTACTTAGCTCTGCCGCCTCCGGATTGATATCAAGCCCCACCGCGTCCCGTCCTAACAGCTTCGCCTCGATAAGAGTAGTCCCCGCACCAACTTAATACAAAAAAAATCTTAAAATATCAATTGCCTTTTTACTTCTTTTCCGTTATTCTCTATCTTCAAAGGTGTGGTTCGTACATCTTGAAAAGTGCAGCGAGATAAGAGATATAAAGATTGTTTGGCGGTAATTACTGTTTTGGTTATAATGTTGGTATATTAGAAAACGTTAGCGCATATTTTGAAAACGTCCAAAAACTACCAGAAGTAACCGAGAATATTTATAACGAAAAGATATTTCATTTACATAATTTTCTATATTGAAGTATGAAAATATATAAGCATTTCAAATCAGATAGAGATTTTATATTGTTTCAAGGTGACTGTAGAGCCTTCCTGAAAAAACTACCATCAAATTCTATTGATCTGACTGTAACATCTCCCCCATATTGCATGGGTAAAGACTACGATAAATCTACCAATGTAGAAGATTTTATTTCCTTTCACGAAAAATTTTTGGAGGAAATTGTTAGAGAAATG
>CAZIAN010000178.1:7544-9036 GCA_964537355.1 uncultured Pirellulales bacterium
AAGAAGGTGGAAGTATATGCTGGCAAGTTGGATATCATGTCAAAAAAGGTGTTCTAGTACCACTTGATTTTCTTATTTACAATATATTTAACAAAATCGAAAACATTTTCCTGAGAAATCGGATAATTTGGACATATGGCCATGGGCTGCATAGTAAGAATCGTTTTAGCGGACGCCATGAGATAATAATGTGGTTTACCAAAGGAGAGAATTACTGTTTCGATTTGGACAGCGTGAGAATTCCTCAAAAATACCCTGGTAAGAAACATTATAAAGGATCAAAGAAAGGTCAGTTTAGCGGCAATCCGCAGGGGAAAAATCCTTCAGATGTCTGGGATATTCCTAATGTAAAAGCAAATCACATTGAAAAAACTGATCACCCTTGTCAATTTCCAGTGGCACTTGTTCAACGTCTTATTCGAGGTCTTACTCCTGAAAATGGGCGCGTTCTGGATCCTTTCATAGGCTCCGGTACAACAGGAGTAGCTGCCATAATAGAGAGAAGAAGATTTGCAGGTTGTGAAAAAGATCAAAATTATCATCAGATAGCAAAGGAACGTTGTTTAAAAGCTTTAGAAGGCAATCTAAAAAACCGTCCCCTTTACAAACCCGTTTTTGTCCCAACTCCCAAAATGGCCGTTGCTCAAAGGCCTTCGTTTTTTCTCTAAGATAAGGATCATAAATGGCAAAAGCCAAACGGAAGAAAAAACGTAGACTTAGTAAAGATAGCTTAGAAGCCCGTCGGCATAAAACATATATCAGTACTACTTTCAAAAATTGTGGCTTTGAGCATATTCCTACGCGGGACGTCACAATACAGGTTGCCAAAAGAAAAGGCGACTTAGATTCATTGTTTGCTCACGAAAACATTTTTGTAGTTGTTGAGGATACTGCTTTATCAAATCAAAATAAAATCAAAGCACACTTCGAACAAAAGGCACAATATTTTCGACACTTGTCAAAAAACAAGGAAGAACTATTAAATACGCTTCGAAGTAAATTTCCAAAATTCCGTGGTTATCTACAACGCCATGCTAAATACACGACCCCAGAATTCTCGTTTGTATATGTCTACAGTTCGCTTAATGACATTGACAACAAATATGTCAAAAGAAATAGTGACATATGTACTTGCCTTGATTATGCAAGATTGCAGTATTTCCTGAGTTTATCTCGAACGATACACAAATCTGCAAGATTTGAGCTGTTCAAGTTTCTTGGTTTCGATCTACAAGACATTGGTGTTCATACAAGTGGCTGTCGACTTTATAAGTACGAAGGATTGCTCCTTCCAGAGGTGCCTAGTGGTTTCCCAGTCGGACATAAGATAGTATCTTTTCTCGTCGACCCAAAAATGCTCTTGGAAGCATCATACGTTTTGAGGGCTGATAGCTGGCACGATGAGGACTGCCTCTATCAACGCCTTCTAATTAAGAATAAAATAAAAAATATGCGTGAGTTTCTGACTGGTAAAAGACGTGTATATATTAAT
>CAZIAN010000179.1:0-9012 GCA_964537355.1 uncultured Pirellulales bacterium
TACGATTCTGTGGTCATCGGGCTTTGGGTGAAAGAACACGAGCAGGCTTTTATGACGGAAGGAAACTTCGACGGCTACTATACCTATTTCGCAACCGACGGGTTCACTTACGGCTCCACTATCGAAAACTGGCCTGAGCTTGCAGAATGGGCACAGCAAAACAACAAGCTGTTTATTCCATCCGTCGGCCCGGGATATGTTGACCTGCGTATTCGTCCGTGGAACAATGTCAATACCAGAGACCGCCAGAACGGCGACTATTACGACCGCGAATTTACCGCGGCCATAGCTGTCCATCCGGAGATCGTCAGTATTACCAGTTTTAACGAATGGCATGAGGGTACCCAGATAGAACCGGCAGTTCCCAAGGAAATTCCGGACTTCAAATATCGCGACTATACACCTCATGATCCAGAGTACTACCTGGATCGTACAAGTTACTGGATTAGCCGGTTCGTTAAGGCTTCAACCGGTCAGCCCACCAAATACATGATTATAGTTACCGGTGGGGAGCTGCTGTCAGGCGTTTATGCGGATGGTCACACCTACTTTCTCACCAGGACTCTCCGTCCATTAGGTCTGGAATGTATCGGGTCGATGAGTGTCGATGATAAACAGGAGGACATCAAAGAGGCGCTTCGCTACGCAACGGAGAAAGCGGAACTGGTCATTGTTACCGGAGGCCTGGGTCCAACAGAGAATGACATTACCCGTGAGGCGCTTAGTGAATTTACGGCAATCACATTAAAAGAAGACCCGGATGTGCTGGAGAAGATGGCGAAACGTTTCCGTGTATCTCCGGCTCAGCTTCGTTCGAACCTGCGCCGGCAGACACAGGTGCCAACACAGGGCACATATCTAAAGAATTCCAACGGAACGGCCCTCGGACTGGTTTTCGAATCGGACGAGGCTGTTATAGCAGCGCTGCCTGGCCCGCCGCGTGAGCTGCAGCCCATGGTGAAAGATGAACTCGTTCCGTATCTCAAGAAACGTTTTGGAACACGACTGCCCGGCTGTTCGATAACTTTGCGGTTTGTTGGTCTTGGTCAGTCCCAAATCTCCCAGACGCTAAGAGACTACGTACCGCTGGAAGCCGACATTATAGTTTCCTCACAGTTCGAGGGTGGACGGGTGGACTTTACCTTTTCGCTTATCAACGATACGGCGCAGGACAGACGGCGACTAATGGAACTGAAAAAGAAGATTCTGGAACACCTTAGTGAATATGTCTATGCGGACGATGAGACATCGCTTGAGGAACATGTAATTAGTCTGCTGGAAGGACGCGGTGTGACTCTGGCGCTGGCGGAAGAAGGCAGCGGCGGCAGTCTGGCTGCTGCATTGAGTGAAGCCGACAGTGAGCACAGGGTATTAGTCGGGGCATACATTGCACCGACTATAGAGAAGCTATGGCGTTTGCTTGGTTTGCAAAGTGACAACCTGACTGACGACGAATCTCGCACTCAACAGATAGAACAGCTTGCAAGAGCAACGGCCGACGCAGCCGAGAGCCAATTGGCTATTGCAGTCAGCGAAGCATGGCGAGATGAAAATGGTACTGCCTATGTTTATGTCGCTTTCAAGCTTTCTGATGGCCGTATTGAAAGCCGAAAAGTTCGACTTAGCGGCTCAGGGGAATTGGCACGCTCAAGACTATGTACTCAGTTGCTTGACCAATTGCGACGGCTGCTAAGATAAGGAGCGATTCATTTACATGTGTTACTGCTGAAAATTGCATCCTTTATAAAAGGCTGGTTTGAATTTCGGAGATATGGTTTTATGAAAAATAAAAAGCGGAATAAAACTGTCTGTATTTTAGGATTATTATCCATTGTTACCATATATGTTTTCTTTTCATGCTCGAATGCACCGGCGGCTGAGCAGGAGGATTGGGGTGCTCCAAAAGTAAAAGTACATCAAGAAGATGGAAAATGGAGTATTAAAGGGCTTAGAAATCGAATAGAACTATATCCCTCTGATTTGCAGATGACAGTTTATGCCGGGAGCCGGAGATGGTCGATGATACCCTCATTTTCCGGCGACCTTATCGTTGAGAATTCAGGGGAGCGGTTATCGCTGCGTCTTGCCGACGCCGGTAAAAAAGAAATATCGTCATACCAGACGGGCTTCAAAAGCGGAATTAAAATTGCTTTGGAAGGCTTTGCCTCTGAAGATAAAAATTTAGATGTACAAATCCAGCTTTTTATCTGTCTCGAAGGAGAGGATGAGGAGCTTGTTTGTGAATTAATTGCCGCCGAGGAAAACACGACGGTTCTGGAATGTTTCTGGCCTGGTGGCGTGGCTGACGATTGCTTTGATTATACGGTTGTTCCATTTATGCAGGGTATGCTGCTTCCGAGAGATTGGGCCGAGAAGGTCTGGTTGTATGATACGGTCACTTATGGGCGCGGATTGTATATGCCATGGTGGGGGCATCAAAAAGAAAAGTCTGCAATGCTGTTTTTACTCGAAACGCCGGAAGATGGCGGCTGTCGTTTCAGACATCCAGCCGGAGGCCCGACCAAAATAGAATTACGTTGGATTCACTCGCTGGGGAAATTGGCTTATCCGCGGCGTGTCCGGCTCTGTTTTTTCGAAAACGCAAACTATGTCGATTTGGCCAAGCGATATCGCCGCTATGTCCGCCAGACAGGTCATTTTGTTTCTATGAAGGAGAAAATCGCCCGAAATCCTCTTGTTGAGAAACTAATTGGTTCTCCGGTAGTTCACACCAGCATTCTGTATCACATCCAGCCTGAATCCAGCTATTATCATAAAGATGACCCAGCCAAGAACCATCAAGTTGTGAGCTTCGAGGAGCGAGCCAAGCAGCTTCGCCAATTGTCCGACAAAGGGGTAAAGCAGGCTTATGTCCATTTAGATGGGTGGGGTTTCCGGGGATATGACAACCTTCATCCTGATATCATTCCTCCCTGTCCTGATGCGGGCGGCTGGGAAGGTATGAAGAATTTCGCCGATACCTGTGAGCAGATAGGTTATGTTTTTGCAATTCATGACCAATACAGGGATTATTATCTCGATGCAAAATCATTCGACAAGCGCCACACTATTCTTGATAGAAAAGGAAATCGTCCTCATGGCAGTACATGGTATGGAGGCAAACAGTCTATTCTGTGCTCTTCGCTGGCGCTGGGGCACGTTAAAAAGAATTACCTGTCTCTCCTGAACCATGGTGTTAAAGTGCGCGGGGCTTATCTTGATGTTTTTGCTGTTGTGCCTCCAGATGAATGTTACAATCCCGAGCACCCTGTCAGCCGGATTGATTGTCTGAAATATCGCGGCAGGTGCCTTGATTTCATACGTGCAAACGGAGGAGTCGTAAGCTCTGAAGAGCCGGCCGACTGGGCTGTTCCGCATCTTGACCTTGTTCATCACGGTCCTTACGCTCTGGAGCCGAATCCGGGACACGGCCCGGCAATGGGAATACCAGTGCCGCTCTTTAACCTTGTCTATCACGATGCACTGCTACTGCCCTGGTCGCTCGGAAAAGGCGCCTGGGGGATTCCTGAAAATGACCTCGGGTATTTACATGGCCTGGCCAATGCGGGGCTTGCTTATCTTTCGCTTAATCCGTCAGAAGAAGAATTGGTTCGTGTGCGTACGATGTCCGCCTTGCATGAACGAGTGGGGTTGCTGGAAATGACAAATCATGAATTCCTGGACGAGTCCTATCGAAAACAGCGGACCACTTTCGCCGATGGAACACAGGTTACTATTGACCTGGACAAGGATACGTTTGAAATTACACCGAAATTGACGATGCTGAGTCAATAAACTTCTACGGATTAAAAATCTTTAGGATTTTGTTTTGATCTCGCTTGTTTGTTCTGACCCCGTTTGTGTCCGGCTTTCATAGCTTCGACTTTCCGACCAAAATTTTCCGGGCTATATTTCCCGAATTTCTTTTGTGCTTTAGCAATCCATTCAATTACTTTCTGATTATATGTAACAGCTTCTTCCGGCATCTTTGCTAACGTGACTTGTAGAATTCTCATTGCTTTATTATACTCAGGCCTCTTAAGCTCAAATTTCATAGCGTATTCTGTTGAAGCTGCTCTGATATCATTTTCTAAAGCGTTCAGAGCTTCAGTTTTTCTTATTTGCTTAATCTCAGCTAATATTGTTTTGATTTGCTGCGATAAGTTAGATATATCTTCTTTAATTTCAGCTATTTCTTCTTTACTTAATTCTTCGTCAGAAGGCTCAGCAACTGGCTCCTGTTTTTTATCATCTGCCCCTTTATCTCTATTCATTTTATTAATATCTATTATCCAGGTTATACTGTCACAGCATTGTTTGCCATATTTCACAACAAAGATAATACAACCAAATATAAGCGCTACAATCATTCCGAGAGCCAAATCAGATATTCCCAAAGGCATAACTGTTGCTGATATAACTCCTGCTTCTTGAAAAGGTATTGATATGGTTACCATTTAATCACCTTCATTATCTGTATTCCGGTTTTTTTAGGACCTTTTTTTATAAGCACTCTTTCGCCTGAATGCGTGGGCAACAGTCACCGGCATTTTCCTAATATCGGTCAAAAGGGCCAGCGTTTTCACATATTTAACACAAGTCCAGGTTTTTTTCACGTTTCAATCCTGCTCTAAAACTCAGAAATCTGTGGATCGATGGAAGCATCAAATCCCAAAAGTTTACCAAAAACACATTTTTTGAAAATATCAAGTAAAAAATCGGATTAAAAAAAACAGTGGCAGTTTACTTTTTATAGCCGGAGGAGTAAGACAGTGGTATAATGTGTCTAAAGTGTTGCCGGGAAATCAAAGAATAATCTCATCAAATACTGTATGCCTGATTCGAGTTCGGTAATGGTGTTTAATTAGGGAAAGGGTACTCAAATGAAGATAAAATTGTATATTTTAACGGCGCTATTATCTATTGCAGCGGCAACAGGCTACAGCGGCGAAAAAAGTGTTGTGGCACCAGGGGCACAGGTAAAAAAACTTGCCGGGGGTTTTAGTTTCACAGAAGGGCCTGCATCCGACGCCGTGGGGAATATCTTCTTCTCAGACATCCCCAATAATCGAATTCACAAGTGGTCATTGGAAGGCAAGCTGACGATATTTCGGGAAAATTCAGGCGGAGCTAACGGTCTGTTCTTTGACAAGAGCGGCAATTTGCTGGCGTGTGAAGGAGACGGGCGGAGATTAGTGTCCATTAATCCGCAAGGTGAGGTTGAAGTTTTGGCCAAAGAGTATCGGGGTAAGCAGTTCAACAGTCTAAACGACCTGTGGATTGACCCAAAAGGCGGGATTTATTTCACCGACCCTCGCTATGGGTCAAGAGATAATATGGAACAGGACGGTGAGCATGTCTATTATTTGCCGCCCGGCCGTAAAGAAATCAAGAGAGTTATTGACGATATGGTCAGGCCGAACGGATTGATAGGCACTCCTGATGGTAAGGTTCTTTACGTTACGGATAATGGTGGGGGCAAGACCTTTGCATATACTATCAATGAAGATGGAACATTGTCGAATAAGAAGCTTTTTGCTCCGGAAGGTTCGGACGGGATGACCATAGATAACCAGGGCAACGTCTATCTGACTACAAGCGGAGTGGCGGTTTATAATACAAATGGTGAGAAAATTGAATTGATAGCGGTCCCTGAAGGGCCGGCCAATGTATGTTTCGGCGGAAAGGACAAGAAGACACTATTTATTACAGCTCGGACTTCTCTCTATTCGGTTCGCATGCGTGTCTCGGGCGTTGAGCAGCAGCAGTCCGTAACGGAGTTGGGATTCGAACAAGATACTATCCATACAGGTGCAGGCGAGTTGAAGATTCTTTTCATCGGACACGGAACATTGATGTTTGAGTTTAACGGCAAGTTTATTCATGTGGACCCCGTGAGCAGAGAGGCCGACTATACCAAATTGCCCAAGGCTGATTTAATTTTAATTACCCACGAACATGGGGACCATCTTGATCCCAAGGCCATTAATATTATCCGAAAAGAAGGGACAAAAATAATATTAACCAAAATCTGCGCCGAAAGAGTGACCGGTGGTATTGTTATGCAGAACGGTGATGAGCGGAACATTCAGGGGCTGAAAATCGAGGCGGTACCTGCGTACAATATTGTGCATAAGCGTTCCAACGGGATGGCTTTTCATCCTAAGGGAGAAGGTAACGGCTATGTGATTACTTTTGGTGATAAGAGGGTGTATGTGGCGGGCGATACAGAGAACATACCGGAGATGAAAAGGCTAAGGGAAATCGATATTGCGTTTTTGCCGATGAACCTGCCTTACACAATGACGCCGGAGATGGCGGCTGATGCGGCAAAGGCCTTTAATCCCAAAATCCTGTACCCCTATCACTACGGGCAGACAGACCCGAATAGACTTGTTAATTTGCTGAAAGATTCAAAAGCTACCGAAGTCCGTATCCGTAAAATGAGATAATTAGGAGGAATCATCATGAAAATACGTTTATATGTGGGATTAGTTCTGGCCTTGACGGCCGGCTTTGGTTCATTGGTATTTGCCGGGCAGTCCGGAGATATTCGTGAACTCAAACTTCGTGACTGGCAGCCTCGCTCAATGCTCAAAACAAAAGAGAGCATAGTCAACAAGCCTGCGTACCCCGTAATCGACGTTCATAATCATCTTGGCGGGGGGAGGGACCACCTCACAGCAGACCGTGTTAGGGGCTATCTTGCCGAGATGGATGCCGCCGGCGTTCGCACGGTCGTCAACCTCGATGGTGGATGGGGCGAACAGTTGAAGGAGACATTAGCGGCGCTGGATGAGGCATATCCTGACCGGTTCCTGACGTTTGCATTGCTGAATTTCGACGGAATTGACGACGAGAACTGGGGTCAGCGCGAGGCGAAACGACTTGAAGAAAGCTTTAAGGCCGGTGCTAAGGGATTGAAATTCCATAAGTCACTCGGCCTGATCTACCGTTACAGAAACGGTAAGCTCATGCCGGTTGACGATCCCAAGCTGGATCCAGTTTGGGAAATGTGCGCCAGGTATAACCGGCCGGTGGTGATTCACGTTGCCGACCCGGCAGCCTTCTTCACTCCGCTGGATCGTTTTAACGAACGTTGGCATGAACTCGGCGACCATCCGAGCTGGCTGTTTTACGGAGAGCGGTTCCCCTCACGTGATGAAATCCTTATGCAGCGAAATCGCGCTATCGCCAGGCACCCGAAAACCACGTTCATCTGCGCCCACTTTGGGAATAATCCAGAGGACCTTGAAACCGTCGGGAAGTGGCTGGAAAGGTATCCCAATATGTATATCGACGTTGACGCAAGGATTTCAGAACTTGGCAGGCAGCCATATACGGCACGGAAGTTTTTCCTGAAGTATCAGAACCGCATCATGTTTGGGACCGATACGACCCCCCGCCGCGACGCATATCGGATGTATTACCGCTTCCTGGAAACAAATGATGAGTATTTCGACTGCGCGGGAGGGCACCAGAGGCAGGGATTCTGGATGATCTACGGAATTTTTCTACCGGAAGATGTGCTGGAAAAGATATATCACAAGAACGCTGAGCGAATATTCTTCGGACAGCAGACCATCTCGCAGGAACCCTCTGCCAAAATGCTGCGGATCCGGCGGACGGAAGATTTTGTAGTAAACGGCCGGGGTGAAGCGACTGCCTGGAAGAAAACCACTTGGGAGCCGCTTAACCTGCGTACAACCAACGGTCACAAGTATAAGACCCAGGTAAAGATGCTGTACTCCGAAACCGGACTGTACGTATTAATGGAGGCCGAGGACCGTAAGATTACTGCAACGATGAAGGAGGACTTTCTCGACTTATGGAATGAAGACGTGTTCGAGTTCTTCCTGTGGCCGGACGAGCGGTACCCGGTTTACTTCGAATATGAAATTTCGCCGCTTGGATTTGAGCTGCCGATTCTTATCCCGAATTTCGGCGGTGAGTTCCTCGGCTGGCGACCATGGCATTACGATGGCAAGCGAAAAACGCAAACGGCCACTACAGTCATGGGTGGCTCGAAGCGATCAGGCGCCCGAATTTCCGGCTGGAAGGCCGAGGTGTTTGTACCGTATGATTTACTCAAACCCCTGCAAAACGTCCCCCCACAGCCCGGAACGCGGTGGCGAGCCAATTTCTATCGCGTCGATTACGATGACGATAATAGCACAAGCTGGGACTGGGCCCGGGTCGGAGGCAGTTTTCACGAGTTCGAAAAATTCGGCACGCTCATCTTCGAGTAAAGCTTTGACCATAATGTTTCCTGTAATCACCCCGGAATGGCATAATAACTGGTAAGGCCGAGTCAGGATGTTTTTTTATTTTTTTTTTGTAAACAATTGCCAGAACCCCACCAATAACAATACCGTATGCCCCCTTACACGAAAGTTAATGAATAAGGAGACATTGATTATGCTCCAGGAAGCTATAAAAATTAATTCTACATGTGATTCAGAGATGCATAGCGAGCATCTGTGTTATATCATATCTCAAGGCTTTCATCTGACTAATGCGCAGGAATATAATGCTTTAGTGGAAGATGTAAGGTATATGTGCAATCACTGCCAACGTACGGCCAGAAGCGCTGATAATCTCTGTGTTCCGGTTCTTCTGTGAATAAAACAGGCTGTTTGTTATCTCGGCCTGAGTACTACAGAGTTCAACAATGGCCGTTGGCGGAAGGGGCGGTTGTTAAAAATTTTCCGGGCATTTCCCATGTTTGCTTATTGACAAATCACCATCTATAGTGCCTATATGACAAACTCAGAGACAAATATCAGACTAATCGGAACTTGATGGAATGCCCAAAACACAAATAATATCCACATTAGGCCCGGCCAGCAGCAACTACACAGTCCTGCGCAAAATGTTCACAGCCGGTCTGGACGTAGTCAGGCTGAATTTTTCCCACGGCAGTTATGACAAACATCTTGAGGCAATACAGCTTGTTCGCAAACTCAACAGCAAATACAGACGTCACATTCGAATAATGCAGGACCTGGAGGG
>CAZIAN010000180.1:0-8981 GCA_964537355.1 uncultured Pirellulales bacterium
ATAGCTGGCGTGGCCAGTACCATCGGAAGTATGATGCATGGTGTAAGCTGGCTGGTCGGAGAGCAAACATCGGGCCGAACAGGATTGAGTCCGACCCCAAAAAAATAGACTCCCCAGACCTTACCTTTATAAGATCGGCCATCATACAGCGATGCCCCTGGGAAGGCTTCACGATTTGCACCCCTGTTGGTTCATTGGTGTAGTAGAAAACTATCGGAAGCTCTGTTCCGTTGAAATATTTCTCCCAGAGCCTTAAGAATCTTTTTTTTATTTTGATATCCATGCTATGTACCTTTCAAAGTGCAAGAGGAGCTTTGTATTGTAAGAACGCCGGCTACTTGTGGTTTGTCAAAGGCAGCATTGGGCCAATGTACCGCTTTGCTATAACAACATTGTCAATGAACAGATGGTCGTCACTATCTGCCGCCCATGTTCCGCCGTGGTATATGTTTATCCAGATACATTCGATCTTCAGGTCTGGTACATCTCGCATGCGTACATCTGTCTTCTCGAACGCGAGCCTTCCATCGACCCAGCCGCGAAGGATACCGTCGTTCTTTCCCGGCGTATTCATTTTCACGTACTGTTCGATACAGTACCATCGATTGTTTTCAAGATAGCCCAGTTTGTCCTTCTGCCAAATCCATGCACTGCCGTATTTGCCCTGCATATCAGCGTGATAGCAATAGAAACCTGTTGGCGTCTTTCCTTCCTTTTGCCCCTGGAACTGGCCTCGTGCCGACCATCCATTTCGGCCATTGCTTGGTCTGCCGCCCCAGCCACCCCGATTGTACGTGCCGCTTATACCCGGCAGCTTGCCGCCCCTTCTGGGGTTCCAATCGCTCCCGAAGCGGAGATAATACCGAAAATATATCTCTTCCGGCTCGCTCCCCGTTTTGTCCTTGAAATTATATTCGATACTTGCACCGTAGTGGTCGCCCTTACGCACTTCGATTTGCAATGCCTTGTCTTGCAGAGGCTCAAAGCTCCGCTCTTTGTCCTCGTTTACCACACGGACGGTCTTTCGTGTTCCGCCTGAGAAGTACTTGTGCCACTGGTCGGACTCGAAATCTGTAAAGAGGATAACGTTTGAATCTTTTTCAATTCTTTTGTCACCGGCATACTTAGCCGCCAATCCTCTTTCAACCGACGTTTGTCCACCAAAAGAGATAACGGCCGATGTTAAGCAAATCGCAGCAAATAATGGCATTAATACCCATGTATTCTGTGAGCTATAAGCGGTCAAATTGAAATCCTTTCAATGAAAGAGATAATGTTCAGTGGATTATAACGTCAGGGCTGAATTTGTGCAATTGAATCGGTCTTAAGGCCCGTAATTCTCCTAAACTTTTTGTACTGCTTGTTCCTGGTATATGTATTTGTTACAATGTTGTTTAAGTTGTATATGAAAAATTGCAATTAATAAGGAGAAGCGGCCATGAAGACAAAGTGCTTGTTCTTTACAAAACCCTTATTTCTTTTATGTCTGTCGTGCATAGTCTCAGTTGTCGTAGCTCAGCCACTGGTTTCTGAACAGCAGGCCAGGCGGATTCTGGATGCCACTAACATCAAAGGCGGTTTAATCGTTCATATTGGCTGTGGCGACGGAAAGCTCACGGCGGCGTTACATGCAGGTGACAGCTATCTTGTCCACGGGCTGGACACCGACGCTCAGGCAGTGCGGACGGCGAGAGAGCACATCCGGAAACTGGGAATTTACGGCCCGGTATCGGTTGACATCTTCGATGGGAAGCGGCTGCCGTATGTGGACAACCTTGTGAACCTTGTTGTGGCTGAAGATACCGGTAATGTCCCAGAGATTGAGCTTATGCGCGTGCTGGCGCCCGGCGGCACTTTGTACACAAAGAAAGACGGCCATTGGAGTGGGGCCGTCAAACCGAGGCCCGAAAACATTGACGAATGGACCCACTTTCTCCACGACGCAAGTGGAAATCCCGTGGCCCATGATGAGGTGGTCGGGCCGCCTCGCCACGTCCAATGGGTCGCTGAGCCTCGGCATACGCGGAGTCACGAACATATTCCGAGTATCTATGCGTTGGTCTCGACAAATGGACGGATATTTTATATTTCGGACGAAGCTTCCGTTGCATCTATCCGTCAGAGGCCGCAATGGTACCTCGAAGCTCGCGATGCTTTCAACGGAGTCCAGCTCTGGAAGAAACCGATCGGCACGTGGTTTCCTCATATCGTTAACTGGGGCCAAACGCCCCGTCAGCTTCAGAGAAAACTGGTGGCCGTTGGGAACCGCGTCTATGTTACCCTTGGCCTTCATGCGCCGCTGACTGCTGTGGATGCGGCCACGGGAGAGACGTTGAAAGTTTATGAGAACACTCTCGGTACCGAGGAAATTGTTCTCAACAAGGGGACATTACTTCTCGTTGTTCGCAGCGTTACCTATGAGCGAGTCACGGAGTTGGCGAAATGGGTGCAGCTTGTCAAGAAGAAGTCTCCTTTAGATGCGCGAGAAACCGCCGAACCGCTGGTCAAACGCCTTCGTGCGACCGAAGCTAAAGGTGAGAAAGCGGTTCTTGCTCTCGATGCCGATACAGGACGCCTGCTCTGGAAGAAGGATGGCGCGAACGTCTCCGGGCTGAGGACGCTCAGTCTGTGCGCTGATGGCGACCGGGTGTTCTATCAAAACAGGAAGGACATTTTCTGCCTCGATCTTGGAACCGGACGAGAGCTGTGGTCCGAATCCTCTGCTCCTATGCGCATGGTGAGCAATGACAGCGTCTTCTGTGCCGATGGCAAGACCGTAACGGCTCTATCGGCGCAGACCGGAGAAACAAAATGGGCCAAGGCGGCTTCACTCACTGAAATCAGGGATGTGTTCGTTGCCGGCGGGTCGCTCTGGGTGGGCGGCTTCAAGCCGTTTCCGACAAAGAGGGGGCCTTCTTGGGGTCCATACTTTGCGACACAGCGAAATCTAAATACCGGCGAAATAGTTATGCGTGTCGAACCCGAGAATCCGGGCCACCATCATCGATGCTATTCCAATAAGGCCACTGACCGCTATATCCTCGGAGGCAGGAGAGGTACCGAGTTCATCGATCTCAAGTCGGGCGATGTTCTTTGGCATAGCTGGGCTCGAGGTGTCTGCAAGTATGGTGTCATGCCGTGCAACGGACTGCTTTATACTCCGCCTCATCCTTGTGCTTGTTATGTGGGGGTCAAGCTGTCCGGCTTTCATGCTCTCGCTCCCGAAAGAAAAACCGGATTTGCGGGTAATAAATCCGAAGAAGGCCGTGTTGAGTGTGGCCCCGCTTATGACAAAATCATCAATAGTCAATCGTCAATCGACAATAATTCGAACTGGCCTACATATCGCTTCGATGCTCAACGAAGCGGCTCTTCGCCGGTCACGGTTCCTGCTGCGCTGCGCCGCAAATGGCAGATGAAAGTCGGCCCTAAGCTTACCGCTCCTACTGTTGCCGAGGGTAAGGTATTTGTGGCCTCTGTGGATGAGCACGGGATATGTGCGATTGACGCTGATTCGGGTCGGTCTATGTGGCACTTCACAGCAGGTGCACGCGTCGATTCACCACCTACACTATACCATGGCCGTGTGCTCTTCGGCTCTCGCGATGGGTATGTGTACAGCCTGCGGGCATGGGATGGTGAGCTGGATTGGCGTCTGCGAATAGCTCGCGATGGACGGCGCATCACGGCCTGCGGTCAGCTCGAATCTGCGTCGCCGGTACTCGGAAGTGTGCTGGTTCGAGATGGAGTTGTGTATTCTACGGCGGGCAGATCATCTTATCTGGATGGCGGGATCGACCTCTGTCGGCTCGAACCCGAGACGGGTAGGGCAATATCAAGAACACCGATTTACAGCCCCGACCCTGAAACCGGAAAACAGCCTCCGCAATTCGCCCCATCAGCCATGCCGGGTGCTCGTGCGGATATTCTAACGGGCGATGAAAGCTGCATCTACTTGCGGGACATGGTTTTCGATAAGCGCGGCGCCGTATTACCGGAGGGAAAGGCGCACTTGTTTACGCTGACCGATTTCCTGGATGATTCGTGGGCTCATCGCTCCTATTGGATATTCGGTAAACGCTGTTCCATCTCGACCGGTTGCAGCGGGCGCGACAGGAATCTCATCTTCGGCAGGCTGCTTGTTTTTGACGAGTCGATGATTTACGGATACGGAAGGAAGCAGGTCCATTGGTCGAACCAACTGCAGGACGGAGCATACCGGCTGTTCGCCGTCAATCGGGACGATGGGAAAGCAAAGTGGTCAAAATCTTTGACGATTCATGTCAGAGTGATGGTTCTGGCGGACAAGGTGATTTTCATTGCCGGACCCCGCATCGACACAAGTGATGGGCAAATAGATCTTAATGAAAGTAGGCCCGCAGTGCTCATGGCCATATCGGCCTCTGACGGGAGTGAACTGGCGCAGTACCAGCTTGATTCAACGCCTGTCTTTGATGGAATGGCCGCAGCCTATGGACGACTCTATGTTTCAATGGAAAATGGCGACCTGCTCTGCATGAGTGAAAAATAGCTCCGTTTTTTTTAGTAGTATAAAAATCAATAGTAGTTCCTGCCTTTAATAAGCAGCTTTCGAATTATATAGAGTCGCTTTAAAATGGTGACAGTGGTTTTCGCAAAGGAAAGATATGATTGAATTACTTAGAAAAAGAAGAAGTATCAGAAAGTACACGGACAAGGTTATCGAGCCGGAGAAGATTGAGATACTGAAAGAGGCTGTTTTGAGGTCACCATCTTCGAGGGGCATTGACCCGTGGGAATTTATTTTTGTGGATGATAGGGAACTTCTAAAGCAACTGGCTCTTTGCAAGCCGCATGGAGCAGGGTTCCTAAAGGATGCCGCACTTGGCATTGTTATTTGTGCCGACGAGCAGAAAAGCGATGTATGGGTTGAGGATTGCTCTATTGCATCGATTCTTGTCCAGATGGTTGCTCAATCGATTGGCCTGGGCAGTTGTTGGATACAAATCAGGAAAAGGAAGTTTGATGACCAAATGACCTCGGAAGACCACATCAGGAAGTTGCTGAATATTCCGGATGGCTTGAAGGTCGAATCAATAATCGCTCTCGGTTATCAGGCCGAGAAAAAAGAACCTGTTCCACAAGAAAATCTAAAATACGAAAAGGTGCGGATTAACAGTTACTGAAGATATAATGGAAGATGCAATTAAAAGGCACTGTGAAGAATTGAACCGCTGTAATCAGCGAGGGGGGCGGATGTTGTCTGTCTTTGATTTGCTTGCGGCAAAAACTTTAGACCTGGATTTGGCGGCTTATCTAATGGCCCGCATCAGCAGGGGGGCGTCTTTCATGGTTGGCTCGGTTCCGGGAGGAGCAGGCAAGACGACGGTTATGTGTGCCTTGTTGAATTTTGTGCCGGCGGATGTTCCGCTGATTGCAGCAACACCGCAGGAAGTTTATAAGGCTTCGAAGGCAGCAACATCGCCGCGAGCTTGTTATATATGTCATGAAATCGGCTCCGGGTCATATTTTGCGTATTTGTGGTCGGATGCGTTGAGGGCTTATTGCGGGTTGTCTGAAAACGGACATATCCTGGCGACGAATCTGCACGCAGATGACCTGGATGAAGCAAAAGATCAGGTATGCTGTGATAATGATGTCCGAGAAGAACATTTTAACAGGTTTGAGCTGCTCATATTTCTGAGCATCAAAGGTTCTTATCCTGAAACCCATCGCTTGATTGAAAAAGTTTACTCAAGTAACGGCTTGACTGACCATGTGTTGGTATTTGATGCAGGCAATAAAAAAATTGAGCCGAAAGTAAACAACTATGTAGCAGAGCCGGATTATGTCAGAGCTTGCCGGGATTTCCTAAAGAAGGTGTTACCGAAGACACGCACTATCGAGCAGACTCGTCAACAGGTGGTGGAGTTTCTTGCTCAAAATCCTTCCTTGTAGTATTATAAAAGCTGATCGAATGGCTGAATAAAAAATTGGATGGAGTGAACATGAAATATCGACGGCTGGGAAAGACAAATATTCGAGTTTCCGTTATTGGAATCGGAACATGGCAGTTCGGAGGAGAATGGGGCAAGATATTCGAACAGAATGAGGTTGATGCGATGCTTGAGAAAGCCGCTGAGTTGGGTATCAACCTAATTGATACGGCGGAGTGCTACGGAGATCACCTGTCGGAAAAGCTGATTGGTCAGGCCGTTAAAGGTCAGAGGGAAAAGTGGATTATCGCTACTAAGTTCGGTCATAGATTCAAGCCGAATTTCGAACGTGACAATTTATTTGAGCCGGCGCAGGTTCAAGAGCAACTTGAAGAATCATTGAGGTCACTAAAGACTGATCATATCGATCTTTATCAGTTCCATAGCGGGACCGATGAGATGTTCAATGTGCCCGGATTATGGGAAATGCTGCAAAAGCAGGTGAAGGCCGGTAAGGTTCGACATCTGGGTATATCGATTAGCAGGAAACAGGGTAGTATTTATCAGGTGGATAACGCATCTGAGGTAGGGGCCGAAGCGATCCAGGTCGTATATAACCGAATCGAACGAAAACCGGAAGAGCAGATTTTTGACTCCTGTATCCGGCAGAACCTGGGCGTGTTGGCAAGGGTTCCTTTGGCAAGCGGATTTCTAAGCGGTAAATATGGTAAAGATGCTAAGTTTACCGACGGTGATGTTCGGAGTATCTGGCAGGATGATGAAATGAGCAAACTTGTTGAAGAGGTCGCAAAAGTGCAGAGCGAAGTTCCACAAGATACGCCCATGGCTCAATGGGCCCTCGCATGGTGTTTGCGACACCCGGCCGTAACGTGTGTTATTCCGGGCTGTAAGACTATTGAACAGATTGAGACAAATGCGATGGCCGCCGAGCTGCCGGATATTAGCGGTGACCATCCGCAAGCTGTATAAGTATTCAAGTTTACGTAAACTAAAGTGAAGGAGGTTATTCTATGTCTAATAATCCTATTTATCGGCGCGATTTTCTCGGAAAGCTGGGTAAGGTCTCGTTGGGAGCAGTTATGGCAGGCGGCCTGCCTGTTGGGATGGTGGCTGCCCGGGAACAGCAAAAGCAGAGGAATTGGGAACCTGTCTCCGAACGAAAGGTGCGCGTCGGAATCGTCGGTTATGGCGTATGCCGTTTTGGTGCGGCCTTTGGCTTCCAGAACCACCCGAATGTGGAGGTTGTTGCAGTCAGTGATTTGATTCCAGAGCGGCGGCAAGAGCTGATGAAAGCCTGCCGGTGTGATAAATCGTATGAATCCTTAGAGGTGTTGGTGAAGGATCCCAGGATTGAAGCGGTGTTCGTTGCAACCGATGCACCGAATCATGTCAAGCACTGCATCGAAGTGCTCAAGCACGGTAAGCATGTTATGACCGCCGTGCCGGCGGTTTTTGGATCTATAGAACAAGCCGAACAGCTTCTGGAGACGGTACAGAAAACAGGCTTGAAATATATGATGGCTGAGACGAGCTGCTTTCGGGCCGACTGTTATGGCATGCGCAAAATCTACGAGGCGGGAGGATTTGGCCGGCTTGTCTATTCGGAAGGCGAGTATTATCACTTCCATGAAACGCCAATCGATTCGTTCAAAGGCTGGAGGATTGGCATGCCGCCTCTATGGTACCCCACACACTCATCGGCTTACTATGTGGGTGTAACGTCAAAGCGATTCACCTCTGTATCCTGTATAGGCTTCAATGCGGGATTCCAGGCCTATCGGCCCGGGGCTAACAAGTACGACAATCGGTTCACAGACGAGGTTGCTCTATTTAAAACCAGTGAAGGCGGCTCATCTCGAATGCTTATGTGTAAAGGTATCCAAGACCTTATTGTGGAAAGAGGCCGTGTCTTTGGCGAGCGGGGATGGATGGACGGCACCGAATATCACGGTATTGAGAAGAAGCTTCCGGATATAACTCGTCCGCCGCTTCCGCCCGGGATGCCTGCCGGCGGACACGGCGGCTCACACGGACTTTTGGCAAATGAGTTCATCACGTCGATTCTCGAAAATAGAGAACCGTTGGTGAACGTCTATCAGGCACTTGCGATGACTGTACCTGGTATTGTCGCTCATCAGTCTGCGCTAAGGGACGGCGAAACACTTAAGATACCGCAGTATATCCGGCCCAAAGCTTAGAGACCAAAAGTTTCTCTTTGCTGTTAATCCTGGTGTTTATTATTATTGACAATTACGGAATATTTTGCTCTAAATTGAATTGTGGAAGTTATATAAATCCTTGGAAATAAACGAGGGGGAAATTTTTCAGGAGGCACAGATTTAAAATGAAACCTAAAAAAAACATGAATCGTCGTGAATTACTCGGCTCTATGGCAGCTTCTTCAATAGCTTTTGCGGTTGTACCCAGGCACGTATTGGGAGGCCGCAGTTATGTTGCTCCGAGTGAAAAGGTAACCGTTGCCAATATCGGATGCGGCACGCAGGGCCTTCGCGAAATGCCGGGTATGCTTGAAAATTCGGACGTACAGATAGTCGCCGTATGCGATGCGAATAAGTTTACAACCAATTACATTGATTGGTCGGCAAACGGCATACGAGACGGCATTCGGAACACGTTGAATGACCCGACATGGGGCGCCGGTTATAAGGGTATTCCCGGTGGGCGTGATATAGGCCGGGAGTATGTGGAAAAGTATTACGCCAAAAACATGCCTTCAGGGAAATACTCCGGATGTAATTCTTATGAGGATTTCCGTGAATTGCTCGAAAAGGAAAAAGACCTGGACGCCGTAAAAATTATGACGCCGGACCATCTTCATGCCACGATAGCCATTGCCGCCATGAAAAAAGGAAAGCACGCCATCACTCACAAGCCGATTGCCAACAGGATCTCGGAAGGAAAGCTTGCCATTGAGACGGCCCGCCGGACGAAAGCCATAACTCATCTTCTGGCCTGGAGCGACAGACCCGGCAATAAACTGACACTCAAATGGATCAAGGACGGCGTAATCGGCAAGCTCAAAGA
>CAZIAN010000181.1:0-8946 GCA_964537355.1 uncultured Pirellulales bacterium
TTCACTTTGAATGTTACAATCCCTGCCAATACGACGGCGACGGTATATGTGCCGGCTGGGGATATTGAAAGTGTAACCGAAGGCGGAAAGCCCGCGGCAAAAGCAGAGGCTGTGAGCTTGCTGCGTATGGAGGATGACAGTGCGGTGTTTGCTGTTGGCTCGGGGAATTATCGATTCGCGTCGAAACTGCCTGAATAGTGTGAAATAACATTCTGAGCAATAGAATATACATTGAACTATAAAATGTTTTTGGAGGACACAACATGAAGCGTAAACTTTTAGCATTGTATATTGGGGTGATGGTTTTTTCGGTGATTGTTCCGGCTGTTGGTGCTGAGAAAAACTCGGCAGTGGAACCGGCTCACCGCCATAGCTGGTGGACGCTTCGGCACTGGGCGGTCAACGAGCGGGTCAAACAGGGTAATGTAGATATGATTTTCATTGGTGATTCGATTACTCATAGCTGGGAAAATAACGGCAAGGACGTGTGGCAGAAATATTACGGGCACCGCAATGCGGTAAATATGGGTTTTAGCGGCGACCGTACCCAGCATGTACTTTGGCGGCTGGATAACGGCAATATCGACGGCATTTCACCTAAAATCGCCGTGATAATGATAGGAACGAACAACTCGAACCGTGATGATAATACCGCCGAGGAGATAGCTGATGGTATGATTGCTATATGTAAGAAATTGCGGGCGGAGCTGCCGAGAACGAAAATTCTTCTTTTAGCTGTTTTTCCCCGTGCAGAAAAACCGTGTCCTCAGCGGGAAAAGATTGCCAAAGCCAACAAAATAGCTTCGAAGATTGCCGACGGTAAGATGATTTATTACCTCGATATCGGTCCGAAGTTTCTTGAGTCGGATAAATCAATTTCGAAAGAAATCATGCCCGATTATCTGCACTTGACTCCGAAGGGTTATGAAATCTGGGCGAAGGCAATAGAGCCGGCCGTCGTTAAGCTGATGGGCGAGACAAAATAGCTACTTTTATTAAAAGATTTCTGCGCTTCGCCCCCGTACTTTCGTAAGAAAGCACAGGAGTTTCGGTCAGCATGACATTTGGTCTTATCTACAAAGCTATATTGTTTTATCCGCCGTTAAGTTCGGAGCAGAGTGTTAGTTTGGCTAATATCTCTTTTTCATCGGCGGATGTTATCGGATAGATTGTTCCTCCTGCTCGTGCGTATTCGTTGCAGAGATTTTTCCATTCTTTTTCATGTCTTTCAAGGTAAGTTCTGTGATATCCGGTCTGCTTCAATAAAGACTGCACTTCATCCAGGTCCCAGTATGTAATCATTAAATTTTTGTCTTTTAACTCAAAGTTCACGTTTACAACCCTGCCGTCTATTCTCAGCATTCCGGTCATTTTAAAATCATCTATATTTCTGCTCTTAAGGTATCTGTAAATTATATCCTTGCTGTCTTGCTGCTTTGCCGTTTTGGTTTGTTTTTTGGAGTCCATTTGTGCCTGGAGTCTTTCCCTTCTGGAGGTCGGCAAATTTTGGTAGCTGATGTTCGTTTTACCAGATGACCTGGAACTGTAGCTGCGAGCGCAGGAAGCGTTATCTACAGTATGGACAATTACAACAGGAGGACAGCAGATACGATAGCGGCTTCCATAATCAGCGTTGTCAACCAACCCGGAATAGTTGTAGTTAAAGGCATAAGGAGAGTAACCAATGTTGTCACGAATTAAACCGTTGGTTTTATAAGTAAAAGCATACGGAGAGTAGCGAACATCTCTCGGGATTAAACCATTGCTTTTGTGGGTAAAGGCATAAGGGGAGTAGCTATAGTCGCCGGATATCAAACCGGAGGTCTTATAAGTAAAAGCATAAGGGGACCAGCGAGTGCGATAACGGACAGAAGAAGAATTGTAAAAATGTGCTTTGGTTAGGCCTGGAACAATCGTTAACATTACTATTGCGAACAGCGAAATCCTTTTCATTTTATTCTCCTTTAATTCTAAATATTACTTTCACACTTTTTCTGCATCACCTCCTCTTGTAATAAGACTTGTTAAATTAATTTATGGTTAACTATAAATTAGATTCATTGGCGAGTTCCTCCTTGCTGGGCATGGGTCTTGTGTGTCGGGGTGCGGATAAGCTGGTGAGTGGGAAAGAGGTTCTGCCCGAAAAGAAGCTGTCCGGCCTGCATTTGCAGACCATCGGCTTTGAATAAGTGACTACTCCATCTCTTCATACCGCTTTTCTCCATAAAAACGGACATTTGCATTCCTTGCAATATACAGATCGACTGTATAACGTAGTCCTTACGGGTAGGAAGACTTCAAAAATGAATAATGGTCTGCTCCCCGCCTTTTCATACCCTCCAGTATGTTACGAGTAACTCCATCCGATAAAATACGCAATAGCGAAAGATAAGTCAAATGTTTTTTTGTTATTTCGGCAAATTGTGGTTTATTGCTTTAAAATCAGGAAGGGCGGGCATTTATGCAGCCTTTTCAAATGGTAAATGTTTGTGGTGTTGCCCTATGCAGAAGCAAACGGATATCGGTTCTGCTTTTTATATTTTGCTTAAATTCATTTTTGTTGAGCGTTACTTTCTGGTTTTTGTTCTCGGCACATCGGGTACATTTTTTTCAGGCAGCCATTTTGCGAGCTGCTTTTTTATGCGTTCGTATTTCGGGTTGTCGGCGAGATTTTTCCATTCCAGCTCGTCGTTGTTATGGTCGTATAGTTCTTCGGTGCCGTCGCTGTAACGAATATACCTGAAACGTTCCGAGCGTAACGAATGGTTATTGCGGCCGTGTGTGGTAAGGGCGGGGCGCTCCCATTTTGCTTTGGGATTTTTCAATAGAGGTACGAGACTTCTGCCTTCAAGTTCGGATTTTTCGTTCAGACCACAAAGCTCTATCAGTGTCGGATAGATATCGATCATAGAGACTGGTCGCGGGCAGCGTCGGCCTGGTTTAGTAACGCCGGGCACGACGGCCATCAGGACATTGTGCGTTGCTTCTTCCCAAAGTGAGAATTTCCGCCAGTGCAGCTTTTCACCGAGGTGCCAGCCGTGGTCGCTCCAGAGAATAATCATAGTGTTGTCGGCATAAGGGCTTTTGTCGAACGCATCTATTACCCGACCAACACAGGTATCAACAAAACTAATGGATGCCAGATAACCCTGTACGGCTTTACGCCATTGTTTGTGCTCGATGACCTTTTTATGGTCGCCCTGGGGCTTGGCCATTTGTTTGCCGATCGGAGGGACATCATCAAGGTCGTTCTCATTTACGTTAGGCAAGGTTACTTTATCCGGCGGGTACATATCGAAGTATTTTTGCGGGACATACCAGGGCAAATGAGGGCGGAAGAAGCCGCATGCGATGAAGAACGGTTTATCGTGCTGTTTGCCTAACTGTCCAATTGCCCAGTCGGCGACCTTCGAGTCGCCCATCTCGCTGTCGGGTACGTCAACCGGCCCCCAGTCGAAATGTGCTGTATTTGGGATTCCGTTCAGTGGTCGGTTTTCAGGCATCGGATCGTCGGGTTTGTTCTTCTGCTGGGATGGGAAGTAGTCCTGCCATGAAGGCGGGTCGGGGAAGCTCCCGTGGTAAATCTTACCGCCGCCGACCGCGGTATAGCCGTGGGCCATAAAGTGCTGCGGTATTGTGACTGCGTTACTAAGGACGGGTGATTTTCTCCATGGATCGGGATTATGATAGACGCCTGAAGTTGACGGCAGAATTCCGGTCATAAGGCTGGCTCTTGAAGGATTACAGGCGGGAGCCGAGCAGTGGGCGTTTGTAAAGAGCACACCTCTGGCTGCGAGGTGGTCAAGGTTTGGGGTTTTGACATCTGGATGACCGCCGAGGCAGCCTATCCAGTCGTTGAGGTCGTCAATAGCGATAAACAATACATTAGGGTGTTCCGGCCGCTTCGAGTCCGACCGCTGAGAAGCGCCGGTACATCCTGGGAATAAAAATGCTGCTGTGCCTGCTGCTGTTACTCTTAAAAAGTCTCGCCGATTCATTTGTTCTGCCTCCTGTTAATTTGCTATTTTTCACAGGTTACCTTTTTTCCACAGACACCTAAGTATCGTAGAAAGTTACAAAAATACTGCACCAAAAGATATTTGGGAGTCTAATAGGTAAAAGATGAACTGTCAAGATTTGAAGGCAGTTCATTTATCCTGAGACATTTTTTTCAGGTATTCTTCGATGTTGATCAACCTGACGTAAATCTGCCGTATTGTTAAGGTTCTCGATTTAGAGTAAATTGAGAACGTAAGGAGAACAGCAATTACGATTAGTACTTTCAATCCAGTATCTGATCGGTGTACAAGCCAACTTTCGTTTCCAGTTAAGTACATCCTGTTGCTTTTCAAAAAATTCATAGCCATAAAGTATAGTATTGTGACCAGCCAGCTTATTACAGTAATCCACTTCAACTTTCTGAGTTGAGCTTGATGTTTTTTGATGATTTTCCCTGCCGAATTCCCGCTTATATCAACCACTTCGACAGAATCCTTGTCTATTTGTTTGAGCAGCTCTTCTTTTAAATCATTTTCTTTTGCCATTTTTTATTTCTCCATTTCTTTTTTTAATGCAAGTTTTGCATAATGTATTCGTGATTTAACTGTGCCCGGGTTGCAGTTTAATACCCCGGATATCTGCTTATATGACATTTGTTCAAGGAACCTCAGCATCAGGACTTCTTTGTGTTCAGGCTGTAATTCTTTTATACATATATGGATTTTCGCTGCATCTTCGGGAGAAAAAACATCATCCTCGTTATCATTTGGGACAACGATATTCTCATCAAGCTTAGACAGCATCTTTTTTCTTCTGAGCTGCTGATACACTTTGTTACGGGCGATTCGGTACAGCCAGATTGAAAAAGCGTCGAGTTTTTTGAGAGTATGTACGCGCCTGATAACAGTTAGCCATGTATCCTGAAAAATGTCTTCCGCCATTTCAGGATTTGCTGACAAACGACTTATAAAGTAACGCAGCGGCGCCTGGTACCGTTCGATGAGTTTGGCCAAAGCATCCTTGTCACCAATCTGACAACGAAGTACCAGCACTTGTTCTATGAGTTGGTCACTTGAGTTCATGCATTAGCCTCAATGTATAAAGATGCGCCGCAAGTTGATAAGTTCAAGAAGTTATTAATTTTCCCGGTTTTTGTTTAAGGAATCCACCATTTCCTGGGCGGCGAAAGTGAGTATAAGAGAAAAGCCCGCTAAATGCACCTTTTTGAACACCGAGGTAATAAAAGAACTTGCGAAAAAGGATGTTGATTGGTATCTTATTGAGTTCGTTTTGTGGCTTCAAATGTATTATAAACCTTTGATAATGGGAAATACGTGATGAGTATAACTAAAAAGAACCCAGGGCTATCGGAACTTGACGAGCTTTGTATTCAGACGATTCGGTTTTTGTCTATGGAGGCCGTGCAGAAGGCAAAATCCGGGCATCCGGGTATGCCGATGGGAATGGCATCGGCGGCGTATGTGCTGTGGACCAAATATATGAAGTATAATCCTGCTAATCCGAAATGGCATAACCGGGACCGTTTTGTTCTTTCGGCAGGGCATGGCAGTGTGTTGCTGTATTCGCTGCTGCATCTGGCGGGTTATGATTTGAGCCTTGATGAACTGAAGAACTTTCGGCAGTGGGGCAGTAAGACACCGGGGCATCCGGAATATGGTCCGGAACTGGGTATTGAAGTTACGACAGGGCCATTAGGGCAGGGGATTTCCAATGCAGTCGGTATGGCGATAGCGCAGAAATATCTGGCTAATTACTTTAATCGGGATGGCTTTCCCGTTATCGATTACAAGATTTATGTAATTGCCAGCGACGGTGATTTGCAGGAAGGTGTTGCCTCGGAAGCCAGCTCCTTAGCCGGACATCTGGGACTGGATAACCTGATTGTTGTTTACGATGATAATCATATCAGTATCGATGGTAATACAGAGCTGTCGTTTACCGAAGACAGAGCTAAGCGTTTTGAAGCTTATGGGTGGAACGTTCAGACAGTTAAAGGTGATGGCAATGATATGGCTGCGTTTGAGAAGGCCCTGAAAAACTCAGAAAAAGAACAAAACAGGCCGACATTGATTAAGCTGCGGACGCATATTGCTTTCGGCAGTCCGAACAAGCAGGATACGGCCGGGGCGCATGGCTCTCCTTTGGGTGATGATGAAATCAGGTTGATGAAAGAAAATTACGGTTGGGATCCTCAAAAGAACTTTTATGTTCCAGAAGAAGTCTCGGCTTATATGAAAGAGGTTGCAGCGAAAGGTGTCGAGGCGGAGAAGGCCTGGAACAAGATGTTTGCCGATTATGCTGAGGCGCATCCGGAGTTGGCAGGGCAGTTCCGTAATGCGGCAAAGGGTAAGTTGGGAGTTAATATTGATGAGATTCTGCCGAAATTTGAAGCGGGCAGCTCTGTAGCGACACGCAAGGCCTCCGGAGCGGTTTTAGGTGCGGTCATGCCTAAGCTGCCTTTAATTATGGGCGGATCTGCGGATTTGACGCCTTCGAATAATACTCATTTTGCTGATGCAAAAGATTTTCAGAAGGATGCTCGCGATGGCAGGTATTTACGCTTTGGGATTAGAGAACATGCGATGGGGGCGATATTGAACGGGATCTCCGTCAGCGGTCTGCTCAGGGCGTACGGCGGTACGTTTCTGGTCTTTTCCGATTATATGCGTGGTGCGGTTCGCGTGGCGGCCCTTTCGAAGTATCCGAGCATATTTGTGTTTACTCATGACAGCATCGGCGTCGGTGAGGATGGGCCGACCCATCAACCGGTCGAGCATTTGGCGAGCTTGCGGGCGATACCGAATTTGGTGGTGTTCAGACCCGCTGATGCCAATGAGACTGTCCAGGCCTGGAAATATGTATTGGAGAATCGGGATGGGCCGGCGGCATTACTTTTAACCCGGCAGGGATTGACCGTTTTAGACCAGGAAAAATACGGTTCGGCAACGAATGTTAGTAAGGGTGCTTATGTATTGGTCGGTGCGGATAAGCCGGATGTTCTGCTATTGGCGAGCGGTTCGGAGGTTGGCCTTGCGGTGGAAGCCGCAGAGAAATTAGCAGTTGAAGGAATTGCTGCACAGGCGGTAAGTATGCCGTGCTGGGAACTGTTCGAAAAGCAGAGCCGGGAGTATAAAGATTCGGTGATTCCACCTCAGACAAAAGCAAGAGTTGGTATTGAGGCCGGCATCGAATTAGGATGGAGTAAGTGGTTGGGTGAGAAGGGTGTTTTCATCGGGATGTCGTCTTTCGGTGCATCCGCACCGGCCAAAATATGTTTTGAGAAATTCGGCATTACGGTTGATAACGTCGTAACAGCAGCAAAAAAATCAATGGCTGAAAGTGCTTAGCAGATAAAGCCACGGGCTAATAATTTTTAAGATTGCCGCGCCAACTTGCAGAGGTCTCACAAAGATAATGAGCGGGGGGCAAACGCAAGAGCGGTACACTTCTAAAAGATTCTCGCTTAATCAATGATGTCAGGTTATACTGTTGCCTCGTAGTCTTAGCATAGCGTCCTATGGAACTGGGGACAGACAAGAAAGTTGCAGAGATAATCTCCCGGCTGAAATTGGCCAAACCCGGCGAGGGGGCCCCGGTGGTTAATGTCGAAGGGACGTGGGGATCGTTTGCGCGCCTTTTGGGGGCATACATATCAGAGAAGACCTCTCGGCCGATTCTGTATATATGTCCGCACATTGACGATGCCGACAAGGCGGCGGATGATTTGCATACATTCGGGGGTGAAAGAATTGACACGTTCGGGGCATGGGAAGGCGAGGAGGACCTGGCGGACGCTACCGATGAGATAAGGGCCGAGAGGCTTAAGACCGTATCTCGTGTTTCGTGTTTCGCTGATCGTACGGGCAATGGTGCCTTTATTATCGCAGCGCCGATACAGGCGCTTTGTCAGCCTATACCGAAGCCGGAAGCAATAGAAGCAAGCTGTCTTCGATTGGAAGTAGAAGGAGAGGCCTCGCCTGAACAGGTCGTTGAGTGGCTGGTTGAAAATGGTTTCGAGCGGGTGGAAAGGCTTGACCTGCCGGGCCAGTACGCACGCCGGGGAGGGATTGTTGATATTTATGCTCCGCTGATGAGCAAAGAAGCACTATCGGGCAAAGAACAGGATGGCTCATCGGAAGATGCAGAGGCGGTCAGGGTCGAATTTTTCGGTGATACTATAGAAAGTATCCGCGAAATCAATCTGGATACACAGCGTTCAACTCAAAAGATAGAAAGTATCAGGATAGTTTCTGCGGTATGCGGTGCTGCCGAGCAGCACAGAGAGCTTTTTATAAATATCCTGCCGAAAAATACCATAATAATTCTTGATGAGTCGGGTGAGATTGAAGAAGTTGCCAATGTGTATTTAGAGCGGCTTGAAGATGCAAGCCGGCTATACAGGTGGTCGGCTATTTACAAGGCGATGTCGAATTTTACGCAACTGAGAATTTGCCGATTTGCTACGGGGGAGCCGGAAGATTTTCTCAAAGTGGATATCAAGAGTGTGCAGCAGTTTCAACATAAGGCGACTTCAGTGTGGGCCGGGCATAAGGAAGCTCTGGAAGAATTGGTGCAAGAGGCAAAAAAGGGAAAAGAAGTGCTGCTTTACTGCGAAAGCTCGTCTGAGCTTAAGAGGGTGGGCGAAATTATAACGGATATTAATAAAGAAATTCCGGCAAGGTTCAAGCTGTTGTCGGGTTTTATCCATCAGGGCTTTGTTATAAATTCGTTGAAACGGATATTGATAAGCCATCATGAGCTGTTCGGGCAATACGCTCTTAGGAGGAGGCGCAGGCCTGCTCGGCCAACGTCGCCGGTGGATACGCTAAGCGATTTGCAGGAAGGTGACTATGTCGTTCATGCTTCCTATGGTATCGGCAAATTTTCCGGAGTGAAGACCATACGTGAAAAGGGCGGTACGAATGA
>CAZIAN010000182.1:0-3857 GCA_964537355.1 uncultured Pirellulales bacterium
GAGGACGCGGCATTCGGGCCCCGCCTGAACGACATAGCTCTTGCCGGCGTTTGCGAAGAACAAGCGCCCCTTTGGGTCCGCGATCGGACTGGCCCAGGTGGTTGATATGTCCTGGAGACGCTCCGAATAAATCTCTTTGCCCGTAGCCATTTCCAGGCACTGAAGGAAGCCGAGTTTGCGCAGACGATACAGGTATTTGCCGACAACGATGGGCGAACTCAGTGCTTCGCCTCTTTGCTTGATGGTCCAGCGGATATGTGTGTCGGAGACATCGCCCGAACCGGTAGGATCAACGGCTACGCCAGTACCGCCTCGGCCATCGTCAAAATAAACGAGACCCTGTCCGTAGGCCGGTGATGATGCATCTCCCTCACCCCGGCACCACCATAGGAGTTTTCCACCGGCCGGGTCAAGGCTCTGCATGGCATCGCCCGTCTCTTCCATGCCTGAGGCCACAAGAAGCATCTGGGGTTTGTTATTAACCTTAATGATCAGAGGCGTGCTGTGCCCGAACTGCATTTGCGGGAGTTTCCTCTCCCATCTCATATCGCCGCTGGTTTTGTCGAAGGCGACCACTCGCGAGTCTTCTTTCTTTGCCATTGCGCAAAAGAGGATGACGGTGTCGCCATAGAGGACCGGGCTGCTGCCAAGAGTGACGTCGAAGGAGTAGGGGATAATTTGCTTTCGCCAGGCGATATTGCCCTGGAAATCTATTGCGGCCAGGACCGATGATGCGAACGCACAGTAAATGAGCTTGCCATCGGTGACAGGGGTGGCGGCGGCGTAGCCTCCGCCCGGTCCGCTGCGGAAATCTGTTCGCAACCAGGGTCCGGGTGGTACGAGCGTATCCCAGAGCAATCTTCCATCGGAAGTGCGATAGCAGGTGACATGATGCTCCGGTATGACCTTTTTGCGGTCTTCAACATCAGCCGGCCATTTGACTGTGCAGACGATGAGCGCATCATCCCAGACGATGGGACTGGCGTGCCCCTGGCCGGTAAGCGGTGAAGTCCACAGCACATTTTTATTAGCAGGACCGCCCCAGATGATTGGCAGGTTCTCTTCCGTTGTATAGCCAAGGCCGGTTGGGCCGCGAAAACCGGGCCAGTTTGCTCGGGCGAGGGTGTTAGGTGCCAGAAGAATGCCTGTCAAAATAATGACAAATATGGCCAGCTGGTTTTCGAAAAACTTGATTCTTATCTTGAGATATTTCGTCATGTCGTATTCCCTGTGTATCTGATCTGTTAGCGGTTTGGCTTTCCACTGGCAAACAAGCATGATTATACTATCTGAGTAATGATAATTGCAATCCAAAACATGAAATCATCTCCTACCAGGCCCAAAATCAGGACCCAATTGCTATGAAAATTGCCTCTTCAAGCCACTACAAGCTGACAACCTGCGACCTTGTAACCTGGTAACTATTTGTTAAGCGGAAGCAAGAGGGGCACGTAATCAAAGTTGTTGATTATGAACTCTATCTTGCAGGCAAGCAGATATTTTTAGGTCAGGGTGTAGAGACGTTTATCCGTTTATGCTCCATTACTATATCCGGGGTATCCCAACTCTTTTGAGCCGTCAATTTGATAAATACTCGGCGAAAAAGCAGTGTTACGTCGATGGTGACTTCATTTTCAGCCACAGCAGCGAATGTATAGGTCGAGGTATCGTTGGCAAACGCAGCGATACGGTTGTCATAAAGTACCCGTGTAGGATTCCAATACGCCCCAGAGGGCGAAACTTCAGTCCAGAGTTCTTCCAATACTTTCGCGAATGCTTTACCGGGCAAACCGGCATAATAACCTTGATTGGGATCACCAATTCCAGCCCATTCGGGAATCATTGGGCCACCTGACTGTCGAAGGAAATGCCCCTGCTCGTCTACTGCTCTTACCAATAGAATGAGGTGGCGAAGTGGAGAATCGGTGGGAACGTGGTGGCCAGTTTGATCGTTGGTGATTGTTACGGTAATGGTGACCTGCTCTCCCTGGTGATTTGCGTCCACATCCATACTGACGGCATTCTGCAGTAATTCTTCGTCCATCGCACCGGGCATGCGATGGCTAAAGATGGTTTGTGGATCACGGATTAGGCCGCCTTTATCTAAACGGGCGAAATAATCAGTACGACCAGATGGCATGTGGCAGTCCTGACATGTCTTGCCGGTTTCAGGGACACTGTAGGGACTATCCAGCCACTCTCCGAACGAGTTGTAAACTACCGTATTCCAGAAGACGCCAAAGTGACAAGGTGCACAATATTGGCTTTGCTTTTGTATAGGGGTGTACGTGTCTTCACCCGGGGCGACATCATCAAATGGACCGGCAAAGAACTGGTGTCCTTCAGGTGGGCGGCGAAACTCAAAGGATAGCGCGCCCGGCATGTTTGGATAAGGCAGACCTGATTGTGAATTAAGGCGAACGTCCCAGACTTTATGACAAAAATCACAGGCCACACCTTCTGCCCCGACGGCAGTAACGGTTGTCGGATCAGTGTTATAGGCGGCGTTGATAGCAGCCGCCGGTGTGTGGCAAGATGCGCAGTTGCCCGCAGTGTCGGGAAAGTCGAGTTTATAGCCGGGACCAAAGTATGGTTTGTTTGGGTCCGGGCGCAGGGGAATACGACCATAATCACGTGTTTGAACATATCTTGTCGGAGGGCTTTGGTTACCTGAGATGTCCGTTCCATTGTACATTGTCAATAAGCGAATGTTCCGGGCTGAGAGGGCGTGGGCGTCACCTTGCCACTCGCTGAACGGCAGAGGTGTCTGTGGATTGTTGGGCTCGGCGTGGCAATTCTCACAATTGCCATCTTCACCGGAACCTACATAACTGGCGCCGGCAAAAGCACTCAACCATGCATAGTTCTGGTTATCTTCATCGCTGTGTGCAGTGAGAATGATTTCAATATCTGAGGCCCCGGTAAGGTGCTGTGTCTTACCACCACCGATGTAGTAGCCTTTTGCCCAGGCCGTTAAGATTATGGGTTCATCCGGCTTCAAACCGAGTATGACGAAACGGCCGTTATCGTCAGTAGTAGTTTTGATGTCCGTGGCTTGCACACACACCGTCGCATCGGCAACGGGACCATTGGCGTCACTTACCATGCCCGAAATGGCATTTGGGGGCAGGGGGGAGTCGGATCTTGTCTCAGAAGAGAATACTAACGCTATACACACAGCCATCATGGCAATTCCAACACCCGAGAGGAAACGTGTGATCTTGTAGTTCATCATTTAGCTCCGATTTTACAGATTACTGGACAGGTGCTGTCTGTGGCGGCTCACCACTTATGTCCAGACGATATACTCCTCCACCTTCGGTCGCGGCATAAAGATGTAATCCATCGGCTGAGATAGCCAGATGGTTAACCGTCCGAGTGCGAAGTGCAGAGTTGATTTGTTTCCACGTCCGGCCACTGTCTGTCGATTGATAGATACCACTGAAACTATCGGCTGCATAAAGTACCTGTGGATTTTTCGGATCAAATACAATGTCGCTGATTCGAGCTTCCGGTGTCATCCCATCCATCGATTGTCTCCATGTTGTACCCCCATCGTCACTGCGGTATAATCCTCTTTGTTCATAGCCGGCAAAGACAACATCAGGATTGGACGGATCTATTGCCACCGAAAGAACCGCTGCCGAAGTTGGCGCACCCACTTGCATCGCTATCCAACTATTTCCACCGTTCGAGGATTTGAGCAGACCGGTAGTACCTGTAGCGGCATACACTACCTGTGAATCGGAAGGATCAACTGCAAGATCAATCACATTGGCCTGTGCTGAAAGCGTGTCATTGGCGGCGTTCCACGTTGCACCACCATCGTATGAGACATATACTCCGGCAGCGGACAT
>CAZIAN010000182.1:3957-6224 GCA_964537355.1 uncultured Pirellulales bacterium
CCAGGAGTCACCACCATTAGTACTTGTAAAGATACCGCTACGTGCGGCGGCATATACTACCGCCGGATTGGCAGGATCAACGGCAATGTCACGCACCTGAGCACCGGTATAGCCATCGCTCGCCACAGTCCAGGTCTGCCCCCCATCGGCACTGAGAAAATTACCACCGCCGTAGTTGTTGGCAAATACACGGTTTGGGTTGCCTGGATCAACCTGGAAGTCAATAGGAAAGCCGGCACGAACTCCCGGTGAGCCCCAGCCTACTTCCCCGACAGATACCTTTCGCCATGTTTGCCCACCATTTTCGCTGCGGTAAACCGCGCCGGCACTACCGGCGTAGGCTATATTCGGATTCGAGAATGCAAACTCTACGGCATTAATATTTTCGTTGGTAAGCACCTGTTGCCATAATGCGCCGCCATTGGTTGTGAGAAAAATACCTCCGCCATCAGGATATGCATTATTACCGGTCCCGGCCAGAAGAATATCCGGATTTGTAGGGTGCATGAAGAGTGTGCCAACGTAAAGATTGCTCAAGCCATTGTTCACTGATTGCCATGTTTTCCCTGCATCAGTCGATTTGAGAATCCCCTCCCCACCGGGCTTGTTGATAGTGTGGTCGGAGTTAGCTGCTTCCCGGTCGAAGATGCCGGTGGAAATATAGAGGACGTCCGAGTTGCTCGGATCAATCCAAATATAGCGAGCAAGGTTATTACCTCTCCAAACGGGGGTCCAGTTCTCCCCCCCGTTTACAGTCTTATAAACTACTCCCTTGGTCTTGTCAAATTCTCTACCGGTTTGTTCCTGGTTGCTCCATGCGTAGCTGGCAATCTCAGCGGCGGCGTAAACAATGTCGGAACTGTGAGGATCAACGGTGAGACCGCGAAAAGTGATACCCTCATATTCGACAACGCCGTTATCTTTCTGCACCCATGTCTGGCCGGCATCTGTTGATTTGAAAATACCACGGATATTCTGTGTACCGATCCAGATTATATCATTGTCATGTGGATCGATGGTCAGGCAAAAGACTGGAATTGCATCACCCGATCCGCCTGTACGGGTAGAGATACCTTCGTTGGAGGGATACCATGTCTGTCCACCATTTGAGCTGATAAAGACCCCGGCCCAGGCATCGGTGACGTACATAAAATTGTGATTATCAGGCCGCATGCGAACATCGTAACCCAGCCCACCCAGTGGGCCGCCGGTGCGCACCCAAACCAGTGAAGTATTTGAAAGTTGTCCAACTACACGGATTCCATCAATATATGCAGTACTATCCTCTAATGTTTCGAAGGCAAAAGTTCCTCCATACAGGGGATCAGAATCTGTGTATTGCCATTCAAGCTCGCCGTCCACCAGGAAACGCAGTTCGGCTCCGACACCGGATATCTCAATATCATACAAATGCCCCAAATCGCGAGGTGCGACGGAAAGCTCCGAGAGATCGATGAAAGTATCAGGCCAGTACTGCTTTTTGAGATACGATCCATTTTCATGAAATCCAATGAAGTAACGTCCAGTGTCGTTCAGACGATAGACCAGATGGATACTCCCGTGTTGGAGACGGAGGCGGAATTGCAGGCGAAAATCCTGCCAAGGCCCGACCTGCGGCTGTGCCCAGGTGTGGCCCTGACCAATGAGCATGTTTTCGGCTACAGACCACCCGGGATCCAGCTCCCAATCCTGAGCCTGTCCGTCATCAAAGTCCTCTTCAAAGAGGACTATATCAGGTCCTTGCGCCCAGGATGGCTGATTGCTTATTATTCCAAATGTGAAGGCTAATAATAGAAGTGTTTTCACTAAGTATTCAAAGTTCCCGGCACACTTTTTCATCTTGCTTTCCTCGCTCCTTTTGGCTTATATTTTGTTTGGCATACGGTGACCTCACAAGTAAAAAATACACGCCCAGACAGGGCGGATGAAATCTGAGGCCATGATTGCTGTATGTATGAGTTTATCGAAGCTGACATTTGCACCATCCGGAACAAAGTAGAATGACAATACGAATTGGTAGTGCCTATAGCAGACAAGCTCTTGTCACCCAAAGACCATCTAACCTTTTTAATTGACCCGTATAACTCCGAAGACACAATGAGTATAACAATTAACTCCCTGGGACACAAAACAAATCTCTTACTCTGTAGAAAAGCCTTTTATTGCAAGTTGTTTTCGAAAAAGTCAAAATTTTGCGACGGATTCACTGACTGTGTTAGAAAGACTTTCATCAAAAGATTCGGCTATAACTTTATCCAATCTGCTCT
>CAZIAN010000182.1:6324-8940 GCA_964537355.1 uncultured Pirellulales bacterium
CTGACGATGCTTGGCTGGATAGGCCCTAATCCCACAATCGGCTTGCTTGCTCGCCAATGTTGTCCGTGGTCATCACTGATTGCTATCAGACAGACATTATAGCCATCCGAATACAGCGGCAGCAAAATCCGTCCGCCTGGCAGGACGGTGGGGTGTGTACGTGTCATCCAGCCGGTCTGACGTTTCGCCTTATCTTTGGCAGCTTCTATAATCATGGTTGAATACAAGGGTGCATATTCAGCCCACATAGGTTCTTCTGTGATTAATTCTTTAAATGCAGCTTCAATTGTCTCTGCAAAGGTATCCCCGGGTTTCAACAGAATAATGTCCTGCCAATCCCATTTTGGTGCCCCAGGCCGCTGATAATCCGTAGATGTGCGATATTTTAAGATCGACTGCTCCCACGCATGTGCACGAACGGCAATCCAAAACAACCACAGACTCTCTTTTTGATCAACGAAAAGGACAGGATTACAATCCGGAAAGTGGGGGGTGTCGGCCATTAAAAAAACGGGACTCCACTTTTTGCCGCCTTTTTTTAGCCGGGCACCCTGGACTACTACATCATCCGCCGTTCGCTCCCCAGAGCCATGAAACCAGCACGCTAAAAAATCACCATTGGGGCATTCGACAATGCTGCTTGAGTGTACATGCTTTCCCTGTAGCGGAAAGATAGGGTTAATTTGAATTTCCGATTGTGCATGTAATTGGATCGGAAGGTACATACCGATAAGTAAACTTATAATCATTTTCATCTTCATGATGGCTCCTTAACTGTACATCATGCTATATTCCTTAAATGCTACGACAACAATATTCATAGCCCATTATACAAGTTCTATTCTGCAAACGCACGCACTGCTTTTTTACGATTGGCTATGACGTAAGCAGATTTACGATGTCAATTATGATTATATGATGAAAGCTAAAGAACGCTGAGCTTGTAATTCATTGCACATCTGCTATTCTATTGCTTTTGACAATCGAAAGGGTATCTTGCAGAATCTTTGGCACTGCAAAACTATTTATCTGGAGCCTGGGATATTAAGAAAGAAGAAGTCAGATTAAGATGTTATATTGTTCAGCACAGAGGTGAAATCGCACTAACCTTGCTGTGCACCCTGTTTACGGTTGGAATCAGCCTTTACTTGCCGTTTGTCATACGTCAGGTAATTGACGGTTTGACAGAAGGAACCATTACGCATTCCGACTTGACCCTTCATCTCCTGCTTTATGCCGGGCTTTCTGTCGTAACTCTCTATTTTTCACGCCACCTTCGAAAGATACCGCTCAGGCTCTCACACAAGGTGGAATATGCACTGCGAAAAGACCTGTTCGATCATTTGACCCGGATGGACCAGGAGTTTTTTCGTAAAGAGCGCACGGGCGACCTGATCACGCGTATGTCATCGGATATGACCCTTGTGCGCGACTCAATTGGTCAAGGTTTTCTCCAGGGTATTCGCACGACTGTCGTGATTCTGTTTGCCTCTATCGTCATGCTGGTCACCGACACTTCATTGGCACTCCTGGTGCTGCTGCTATACCTGCCGATGACCTTTGTATTCTTCCTGGTGCTCAAAGTACTTCGCCAACGGCAAAAGCTCGTGCAGGAACAAGTGTCGGATGTTTCCAGCTTCTGCCAGGAAAGCTTTGCCGGCATACGATGCATAAAGGGATTTGCGATTGAACAGCGGCGCATCGGTATGTTTGAGTCATTGAACAAAAATCTCATTCGGCTCAACATGCGGGTGCAGGTCGCCAGGCAAGGCCTGTGGCCGTTCATGGCATTCTGGTTCTGTCTGAGCTTCGCCATGATCCTCAACCTTGGCGGGCGTGAGGTGATCAATGGCGAGCGCTCCCTCGGAACGCTGGTGCAGTTTACCCAGTATCTGCTTTATATGCAGTGGCCGCTGCTTGCTTTCAGTTGGGTCACCAGCTTGTTGCAGCGCGGCAAGGTGAGCTGGCATCGCATCAAAGAAATACTTGAGCAGGAACCGGTCATCAGAGATTCGGACCAAACCGATCACAGCCTAAGCAGCCTGCATGGTGAAATTGAGCTTGAGAATCTCTCACTGGACATCGATGGCCGGCGTTTTCTTCATCAGATTAATCTGCGTATCGCCTCCGGCAAGACCATGGGCATTACCGGTCCGACAGGCAGCGGCAAAACTCTGCTGGCCTCACTGGTTGCTCGCCTGATGGATCCAACGGAAGGAAGAATATGCATCGACGGCCATGACATCAAGGTCATACCTCTTGACATGCTGCGCAATCATATCGGTTTTGCGGCGCAGGAACCTATACTCTTTTCACGAACACTGGAACACAATATCGGCTTCGGCGTAGATGAGCCCGACGAACGTCTCATCGATTGGGCGGCCGACATTGCGCATCTGAAGAAGGATGTAGAAACCTTTCCGGACCGGTTCGACACTGTAATAGGCGAACGCGGCGTGACCCTTTCCGGTGGTCAGCGCCAGCGCACTTCCATCAGCCGGGCCGTTGCACGCCACCCCGAGATTCTGATTCTGGATGATGTGCTTTCGGCCGTAGACACGCAGACCGAAGCGGCGATAATGGCCAAGCTGCAGCCGGTCATGAAAGAACGTACCA
>CAZIAN010000183.1:0-8875 GCA_964537355.1 uncultured Pirellulales bacterium
GCCAATGCCGTTTTTACACCTGACTCGATAACTATAACAGATTTCGACGGTCGGTATGCTGATGGTTCGGTTAAGATGGCTGGCAGAATATGGCCGGACCGGGAAAGCAGGCAATCATGCTATCAGTTGTCCCTGAAATTTAAGCAGATAATGTTAAACGATGATTTGTTTGGTTTCGTCCCTGCGCCGCTGATAAAAATCGTTACCGAATTGAAACCACAGGGCAAACTTAATCTCGATGTCAATTTAAACAAAGAGAGCCCCGCAAGCCCGCCCGATTACAGGATAACTATGGATTGCCTGGGTGACAGCGCCGATTTCCCGCAGGTTCCATTTCCCCTCAAAGACATCACCGGCACCTTATCGATAACAAAAGACAGTATAACTCTTAAAGATATTGCCGCAACTTTAGATGATAATATTTCGGCGACAGAAGATAACTCAACTATCAGACTGAATGGGCAAATAGTTTTGGCAGATAATTCTTTCAGCAGTGCTTATTTTGAAAATATATCGGCTAAAGACATGTTCCTCGACGAATGCCTGATCATATTCTTACCAAAAGACATTGAGCCGTTATACAACGAGTTCTTGCCTGCGGGTCGATTTGATTTGGATTTAGAACATGTCCATGTCTTGCCCACGGATGATGGGCAAAAGTCCGTTGATTTTACTGGTGACATCGCATTCAAAAAATGTAGTTTCAAATTGTCTGATGCCGAAACCGAATTGGATGCAGAATTAAAAATAGAAGGCTCATATAATACCGGTGAAGGTTTAAGTAATTGCCAGGCAGCTGTTGATGGCGGTACCCTCAGGATTCATGGTAAATCTTTCACTAATCTAAAGACAGATATCTTTTATGACCCTGATTTGCGGCGATGGTCAACCGAAGATTTAATCGCAGATTATTACGGCGGAAAAACAATAGGGAAGTTTGAGTTGAAACAACCGGCTGGAAAAGCTTCAGAGTATCTGCTGCAGGTGGTTTTTGACAATATTGATTTACAGCAGTTTCTCTCGGATACAAAGGACAAAGATATTGCAGAGAACCGTTATACAAGCGGGATAATGGACGGTTCATTGAGCGTTAATGCTAATATTGGTGATAATTCCTCACGAGTCGGTGTTTGCAAACTCACAATGAGAGATATACAGGTCGGAAAGCTTTCGCCCCTGGGTAAAATTATGCAGGTATTGAAACTAACAGAGTCGAAGGATTATGCTTTTGACCAGATGTTCGTTGATTCTTATATCAGGCGCGACGACCTGCTTGTTAAGAAGCTCGACCTCTCAGGCCAGGCCGTAGCATTTTATGGCTCAGGACGGATGGATTTGAAAACAAGAAATGTGGATTTGGCTCTTACTGCTCGGGGGCGGCGACTTGCAACTGACGACCCTTCTGTTTGGCAGTCTCTTACAGAAGGTCTTGGGCGGGCCGTTATCAAAATGAAGGTAACCGGTGATTTTTACGATCCGGATGTTAAGACCGAAACCTTACCCGTTATTGGAGAAACTCTCAAAATACTCGGGAAAAAACCGGATACACCTTAATTCATTAGCCGCCATAGCTCCACCGCTGTAGCGATGGAGCTTGATTAACTGGTCCGTTGCATACTCAGCATTAGCTGTTATATCTGTGAATATCGCGCCGGTCGCAGGATTATATCGGTTATGTTGGAAACAGTGTCCTTATACTCAGGATTGGAGCTGAGTTTCTTCCAGTCCGGATGGGCGCCGAAAACCTTCCATTTTGCATCTCGGTCGGCCATGTTCTCAAAGACCAGCATATAGGTCAGATTCGGCATTTTAGGGCCTATTAAGGTCTCACCGAAAAACACAGGCTGCAAACCTGCCTTTTTGAAAATTGCTATCTCGCCGCCTTCGTTGAACATCTCAATCTTTTTCTTGGCTGCCTTGATACTGTGGCTTTCATAGGTCCGAAGCTCGAAGATTCGGCTTTTCTTCTCCGGCACATCCAGTTTTGGCATACCCTTAAAAGCTCTCATCAGCGAGCTTTCCATTCGTACAAATACCGGCTCAGACAAAGGTGCGTTAATAAACTCAGCTCCTGCCTGGCGATATTCTGAATCTTCCATCAGCATTGAGGCCGAATTCACCACAGTGTCCAATGTTTTATGCACGAGCAGGACATAAAGCGTCGGGGCGTTAGGGCCGTAAATCGCGGTAAAGACGCCGACCGGTTCGATTCCTATACGGTTCATTGCTGGTATAGCCGCCTTGCGAAGAAAATCACCGAAGAGGTTTTTCTTCGAACCGACGTGCAGTCGATATTGTCTGAATTCCAAATATTCTTGTTTGTTCTCACCACCCATCGCGGTTGCTGCCGAAAGACTCATACCTGCTATCCCGGCAAGGCTACCCGTTGTTAGAAACTCTCGTCTGTTCATTTTCAAATTCTCCTTTCAAAAAACTGCTCATAGTTATGATTTTACCTAAATTAACATCATACGATAGTCTCAATTCTCAAATTAGTCAATAGCAACTTCAATTACTGATGCTAATTCGCGAACTTTGAGCCTCTGCTCCTCCGGTTCTCAGTGAGAATCTTGAAGTGTCAATTACCAAAAACCTCCTCATCCTCTTTTCGCCATGCAGGATCTACTATGCACAGGAATTTCAAATTCGAATTTCCTGTATTTTCGATATACTGCATCGAATCCGGTGGAATGTAAACAGCACACTCAGGACCAACTTCGAATGACTCATCATCTATATGCATAAGCCCATGTCCGGCTGTTATATAATAAACCTCGGCTGACTTTAGTTTATGCGGCAGGGTTATTTGGCCGACCCGGACCTCTGCATGGGCCAGGCTGTAACGAATTTGTAAATCAGTATTTTCAGGATGTAAAAGCTCTCGCAGAATTGAATCATCACCGGCGATGAATTCCCGGCAGTCTTTCAAATACTTCAAGAACATAATCAGTTACCTAATACAATCGATCCTTTCAACTTATTTTCCATGCCCACAATTTATATCCGCAGGAAAACGAAGCCGTGACTCGAATTGCAGCTCATCGCTTCTTAAGCAAAATATCATATTCGGTTTGAAACCGAAGTTTGTGTTTGACTTCTTCCTCGGCTAATGCCAAAAGCACTTCTTGCGATTTCTCGTCGTGAACACTCGCCGCCAACTTTACATAAATCCTGAATGCTGCTTCTTCTTTTTCCATTGCCAGCATAAGCATATCCTTGTAATCCATATCCAAAGGTGACGGATCATTTGATACAATATAACTTCTGTCTGATCGGGCCGGATTTTCCTCAATTGCAATCGTTTGGCCCAGCTTCATAACTTCCAGTTCCAGCTTGGCCTTATGCTCTAACTCTTCTTTAGCTAATTCTTCAAAAGCCACGCGTATGCGCTGATCTGCCACAGCGTTCGACAATGCCATGTAAAAGTTGTATGCTTCCACCTCTTTGTCAATCGCAAGCTGCAAAATCTCATCATAGCTTTCAGGTTCTACCATTTTTTTCTCTTTATAATACTGATGAGTAATTACGTTGCCTTAAATAATGAACATAATAAACTTCACGAACTTTAATGCAATACCATACCCGGAATTTCCGAATCCGTCAAAATGAAATAGTAAATAATCTCCTAATCAAGAGGCAATCATAAAGTTCTTGCCCGTTGGAATTTGAGTTGCTTATTGACTTGAACGGATTATAATAAAGAAGCTGAAAATATATGTAGGCGGGTAATCTTGCCTCATATAGGTATTTTGCAAAGAATAGTTAACAAAACCAATCTAATCCCCGATATATGGAGGTGACATTTATGACAAGTTCCGTAAACAATTTAAACAGGCGCAGGTTCCTGCAGATTAGCTCAGGTTCGGTTGCCGCAATGTTCTTACCCAAAATCCCCGGTAATGCACAGGAAATCTCGAAAACACAGCCGAACATCCTCTGGGTCAGTTGCGAGGACATCAGCCCGGACCTCGGCTGTTATGGTGATAGTTATGCGGTATCGCCTAATATCGACAAACTTGCCTCTCAGGGTGTGCGCTATGACAATGTATATTCGCACGCTGGTGTTTGCGCTCCGACACGTTCGGGTATAATCACCGGAATGTACCCAACCACTATCGGAACACATCATATGCGCTGCAAGGGCGTACCGCCGGCCTATGTTAAATGTTTCAGTGAGTACCTCAGGGCTGCGGGATATTATTGTACTAATAACTCAAAAACCGATTATCAATTTGATCCTCCGTTAAGTGCTTGGGACGAGAACAGTCGTAAGGCACATTGGCGAGGTCGCGCCGAAGGTCAGCCATTCTTTGCTGTTTTCAATTTCACAATTTCACACGAAAGCAAGATTCGCGACAGAAGCAAAGGAATGCTGAAACGTTTGGCGGATCTCGGGCCAAACGAAAAACACGACCCGGCTAAAGCTGTCCTGCCACCGTACTATCCTGATACGCCGGTTGTCCGCAAAGACTGGGCCCAGTATTACGATATTATTACACTGATGGATAAACAGGTTGGTGACATTCTCAAACAGCTTGAAGACGATGGCCTTGCCGATAATACGATAGTGTGGTTCTGGGGCGACCACGGGCGGGGCCTGCCTCGCGCTAAGCGATGGATTTATGATTCGGGTCTGAGAGTTCCGCTTCTAATTCGCGTACCGAAGAAATTGAGAGAGCTTGTAATGCCCGGAAATCCGGATGCGCTCAAACCCGGCACCGTAAACGACGACCTGGTGGCTTTTATTGATTTTGCACCTACTATGCTGTCGCTGACTGATATAAAGATACCACAGTACATACAGGGCAGGGCTTTCCTGGGCTCTCAAAAGGCCGGGCCCCGAGAGTATATTTACGCTGCAAGGGACAGGATGGATGAAGCCTATGATCTTATCCGCGCGGTGCGCGACAAGCGTTATAAATATATTCGCAACTATATGTGGTACTTAACTCGGGGCCAGGATATCGACTATATGAACCAGATGCCGACAATGCAGGAGATGCGCCGTCTCAATGCAGAAGGTAAACTAAAAGGACCACAAAAGCAGTATTTCGAGAAAACCAAACCGGTTGAAGAATTATATGACACGCTTAGTGACCCGCATGAGGTCAATAATCTGGCGGACAATCCTAAATATAAAAAAGTGCTTGAGCGAATGCGCAAAGCCCATAAAAAATGGGTGAAAGATACCGGTGATATCGGGTTGATTCCTGAGCCTGAATTTGACGAAATGAAGCGGCCCGGCGGTAAGTACCAACAAACCGCTGAACCTGTTTTCTGGTCACCGAATTGGCAGCCGGGTCAGGATGCGCGTCGGATTACAATCGCCTGTCCTACGGCCGGAGCTTCGATAGTTTACAGAATAACCGGCGACGGAGTGGGGCAGACCGATTGGAAACTATATAAAAAATCCCTATGGCTTACGCCGGATAAAATACTGCACGCCAAAGCCTGCCGCATTGGTTTTAAGGACAGCGGCGAGGCCCGCTTTAAATTCGATGACAAAGTCACAACGTCTCAGCGTCCTCGAACACCCACTAAGGACGCCCAGCACTGGCGGAATAAGCTCAATCGAACCGACTTACTCGAAAGCCTTCGCCGGATTAAAGAGCTGGACGGCCAGGGCGCAAAAGCAATACCAAAATATCTCAGGGCTTTGGATGATAAGTATGCTTCTGTTCGTTATTGGGCAGTGATAGGTTTGCACTATAATTGTAAAAGCTCTTCCGATATCACGCGTGCGAAAACGGCGTTTGGAAAATCGCTTAAGGATCCCGCAGCAATTGTCCGTATCGCGGCCGCGCACGCGATGTGTGACTGGGGCCTGGAGAAAGAGGTGCTGCCCGTTTTGGTTGAAGCACTGAAAGATAAGACGGATAAAGCCAGGCTGTTTGCGGTTATTGCTCTAAATAAAATTGGTGAAAAAGCACGCCCGGCTCTGCCTCAGATCAAGATTGCCCTGAAGGATTCGGACAACTACGTACAGCGGGTGGCACGTACAACAATCGAACAGTTGGGATAATAAATAGCACAAAGCCTGAATAAAATGAGGGGCTTAATAGGTTTTATCACCGGGCTTATAATTAAAATGCTGTTGCTTTTCCTGCTTGCGTTTGAGATTTGCTAAGGAGTTGAAAATGTCGAAGCGATTTGTGTTTAGAGTATTGGTCGTTGTTTGTTTCAGTGGGATTCTTTTCAGTGGTGCTCAAGGTGTTGAGGCCGACGAATTAGTAGCCAATCCGACGTTTAAATCATCCGGCCGTGAACAATTACCGAACAGTTGGTCCCTCTGGAAACCTGTGCTGGACAAGACGGCTTGCAGATTTGAAACTACCGGAGAAGGCCTGTTAGTTAAAGCGGTAAGTGACCCGTACGCTGTCGGTGGAATTATTCAGGAAATCAGGGGTATCAAAAGTGGACAGGCTTATGCGGTTAAGGCAGTTTGTCGATTGCAAAACATTCCCGATCCTTATTATTCTATACTGGTGCGTATAATCTGGAGTCATAGTGGAAAGTCCATTCATCCGGCGGGCATGCTTGTGCGGGGGCCGTCGCTTAAAGGAAATATTGCGAGTTTTGAAGATGTGCTTGTCGCACCTGAAGGAGCTGATGGCGCACAATTGTCACTGGAGATTAAATGGCCCGGTGCCGGCTCGTTGATTTGGAAGCAGATGAGTGTACAGCCGACGGCCCGGCCGGGGCCGCGGAAAGTGAAAATTGGGACGGTGTACCTAAGACCGAAACAAAGTACACCGGAAAATAATCTTAAGCTTTGGTGCGGACAGATTGATGCAGCCGGTAAGCTCGGACTGGATATTGTATGCCTTGGTGAGGCTATCACTATAGTTGGAACCGGTTGTACGGTGAAAGACTGCGCCGAGCCGATACCAGGACCGGTTACTATGCAGTTGGCTGATGCTGCGAGGAGGAATCGTATTTGGGTCGTGGCCGGTGTTACAGAACAGGCTGGTGATGTTGTTTATAATACCGCTGTACTGCTGGACCGTAAGGGACGGATTGCAGGTAAGTACAGAAAGGTTCATCTGCCTCGTGAGGAATGGAAGAATGGTATCAGGCCGGGTGATGCTTATCCTGTTTTTGAAACGGATTTCGGAAAGGTGGCGATTCAGATTTGTTACGACTGGTTTTTTCCCGAGCCGGCGGAAATTTTTGCCCTCAAGGGGGCCGAGATTATCTTTGCACCGACCTGGGGCAATACGCTGCCTGATGAGGCCGGCCGGGTGGATGGTGAGTCGACATTTCGAGTTCGTGCCCGTGATAATGGACTCTATATGGTTCCGTCCGTTTACAGCGGTAATAGTCTTATCATTGACCCGATGGGAAGAATACTGGCTGGCAGTGCTGGCAAAGAAGGTGTCTTCTGGGCCCAGGTTGATCTTAATGTGCGTGAAAGTCTTAAATGGGTTGGTTACTGGCGCTCCATTGGGCCGCGTCACCGCATGATAAAGAGTTATGGCCCCTTGCTGAAGGAGCCGCAGAGTTCAAAATATTGATTTTGCGTCCGTCGCTCACGATGGAGCGATATCGCTGGTGGATGGAATTTATATTTTTTTAACAGCGATGGTATAAATTGACCTTTGGTCTTTGAGATATTTGCGTTCGAAGTTCGTGCCGACCCATTCTCCTTTATCTGCACCGACTGTGGGGAGGAATTGAATTTCTTCAAGTCCTTTGTCTTGATTAGTGATTACCTCTTGTATTACATGGAAATAATCTTCGTGGTCGGTGGCGATTTTTAGTTGTCCCCCCGTCTTTAAGCATCGAATTAGGTGCTCTAAATTAGCCGGACAGATGAACCGTCTTTTGTGATGACGGTTTTTCGGCCAGGGGTCGGGAAAATAAATATGGAAAATATCTACTGAGCTGTCGGTAATAAAATCAGCCAAAAAAACAGCGGCATCAGTTCGGATTATCCGCACATTTGTCAGGCCCCATCGACCGATGCGGTCAACGGCATGACGGTAGTATTTACTGGCCCATTCGATACCGAGGAAATTGTCACCCGGCATCGCTCTTGCTTGGTTGAGCAGGAAGGTTCCTTTGCCGGAACCGATTTCTATATGGACCGGGCCGATACGTCCGAAAATCCGGACAAAATCGATTCTACTGTCTATGTCCTCGGGTTTTAGTAAGACCGAAGGATATTCCTTTAGGATACGTGCCATTTGTAAAATCAACTAAAAATACACAAAAAAACGATAACGGGCATTCAGCAGATGTATTATACAGAATAACAGCCGTTTGAGCTAAGATTGAAATTACTTTTGTGATTTTGCTGTGATTAAAGTGAGTGCTCGGACTGTTCGATAAGAATCAGTGAACCTGATTGTTGGCTGATACGTATTCATTATAGGACTGAATCGTAGAAGTCAGGATAAGGAAGCCCGAAAATGATTCTACAACTGGTCAGAGCAAAGCGTAAGCAGATTTTAGTAGATATTGATACTCAGAAGGACTTTCTACTGGCCGGCGGCAAAGCATGCATCGGAAACCACAGAAGGGTCTTGGCGCATATCCGCAGAGTGATGGCCTGGGCAAGATATCGCAATGTCCCCATAATTTCGACTGCTGAAGTTCACGCCAATCATAATGGCCAAACACAGTTCGATTACTGTATTGATGGTACCGATGGGCAGAAGAAAATACGTTACACATTATTTAATAACCGTATAAGTTTTTCAGCGGATGGAAATACTGATTTGCCGAGAGATATGCTGCGAAAGTACAAGCAGGTCATACTTCATAAGCGGTGCATTGACCCGTTTATTGAGCCGCGGATTGACAGATTGCTCAGTGAAGTGCGGGCCAATGAGTTTATTGTCGTTGGTATCAGTCTCGAAGGTGCTGTTGGGGC
>CAZIAN010000184.1:0-8860 GCA_964537355.1 uncultured Pirellulales bacterium
TCTTGAGTGAAACGTCACCCCAAAAACTCTCTTTGAAAAACCCCTAAGTTTGAATGCATATGTTCGATCCAGTTAGCTTCCTGTCATGTTCACGCTGGTTCGAAGCAAAGCCTTGACCTTAAACTCAGGAGGATATACTATACTATGAAAAACAAGCTCAACAATCATATATTACTTGGGGTCACTATGAGAAACATGACACGAGTACTTATTATCACTGCAATTTGCTTTTTGGGCATTGGCTGCACAACACAAGAGGACTATCATGCGAGCTCTTCACTTATCAGCGACAACCTCGAGGCTTGGGAATGCTACTTGCAGGATCCCGAGGCTAAAGTGCAGGATGTGTGGCACATAGAAGACGGCGTGCTCATTTGTAGCGGTAAGCCATTGGGGTATTTGTACACAAAGAAGGACTATGGTAACTTCGTGCTCAAACTTGAGTGGCGATGGCCTCCAGGAAAGAAGCCGGGCGGTGGCGGAGTGCTGATTCGTATGACCGGTGAACATAGGATCTGGCCCAAGAGTCTCGAAGCTCAACTCAATGCCGGCAGCGCCGGTGATTTTTGGGGTCTTGTAGGTTACGGGCTGTCCGGTCCTGCAGAAAGAATGCGTACTTCAAATCACCAAAAGTTCGGCAAACTGACCAATCTGAAGAAAACCAAAGACCTTGAGAAGCCATCGGGTCAGTGGAATACCTATGAAATCATTGCCAAGCGTGATATAGTCACGTTGCTCATCAACGGTGAGGAAGTCAACATGGCCACCGGATGTGATCTTAATCCCGGCAGGATATGCCTGACTTCCGAAGGCAGCGAGATACACTTCCGAAACGTGGTAGTCACTCCCTAATATTTTGCCCAAAGAAGGAGAACTGTTATGAAAAAATCATTTGGTGCCAAAACACTGATATTTCCCGCGCCGGTTTGGTGTGTTGGTTCGTATGATACGAATGGCAATCCTAATGTGATGACAATTGCCTGGGGAGGCATCTGCTGCTCTAAACCGCCCTGTGTAACTATTTCTCTTCGCAAAGCCACCTATACCTACGGCAATATAATGGAAAGACAGGCATATACTCTCAGCGTACCGTCTGAAAAATATGTCCAGGAAGCTGACTATTTTGGGATTGTCTCTGGTCGAAATGTAAATAAGTTCAAGGAAACTGGCCTCGCGCCGGTGAAATCAGAACTTGTCGATGCACCTTATGTTGGAGAGTTTCCCATGGTCCTGGAATGCAAGTTGATCCATCACCATGAGATAGGCCTGCATACGCATTTCATAGGTGAGATATTGGATGTGAAAATTGAGGAAAGTATGTTGAGCGACGACGGTAAGGCGGATATCGAAAAAATTCGTCCGCTCGTTTTCAGTCCAGAACTCCGGGAATACCACGGCATAGGCGAATTTGTGGGAAAAGCATTTCAAGTTGGAAAGAAAAGTGAAAGTTGAATCTGTACTGAATCAGGAGCGAGGTACTCGAATATTCGAGAACGTTGATCTCATAAACATATGTGGAGGAAACGATCATGGCAGAAGAAATCAAGTTACCTAACTCACGTTGTAAGAGCGAGGTACACTGCGAGCATTTATGTACTTTAACTGACCAGTACTTCCACGTTTACGAGGCTGAAAAATTCAGGGCGATGGTGAAAGATCCTAAGTTCAAATGTCAGTTTTGTGGGCGTATTGCAAAAAGTCATGAGAATTTGTGTTATTCTGCTGAACTGTGAAATGGTCAGCTCCAGAAATTGTATTATCTCCAGTCCGGTTTGCTGAAGTACTGGAACAAGTAGCTTAATTGGAGGATTGTAACCCATGACCGAGCAACGACCAAAACCCGCGATTTTATCACGCATTCTGAAAGTTCTAATCATTACCTCTGCGATGGCGGTCATCACGCAAGCCAAGAAAGCTGAGGATTCAGTCTTCTCCTCTTGTCCGGCGGTCGACATGGCGGCCAGGGCCTTTGCCGAGGGTCGGCTGGATGTGGCTACCCAGAGGTTCAAAACCCTCTCCCAGGACACCTCCGTTCCATCCTTTGCTCGCGGCTTGGCCCTATTCGGGTTGGCGGAGGTTTCGCTTGCCCGTCAGGATACAACGGAAGCCATCGTGGTCTGGAAACGTCTGGCTGCTGATGCAAGGCTACTGCGGTTTCATCGCGATACTGCTCTTCGACGGATCGAGGAAGCGGAGCGTTTGCAAAAAGGGCTGCCTGCCCGTGACCCGGCGTCATACCGAGTACAGTTGCCCGAACTGCCCATGCCGGGTAAAGTGTTTTATGTGGCGCCCAATGGCAGCGATACAGCGGACGGATCACAAAGGAAGCCTTTCCGCACTCTGGAAAGGGCACGCGATGCGGTACGGTCGTTGAAGCAATCACGTGCAGGGGAACTGCCCAGAGGGGGCGTGAGGATCGTCATTGGCGGTGGAGAGTATCCCTGGGAGCAAACGCTTAGGCTCACATCCGAGGATTCCGGCACCACCTCTATGCCAATTGTTTATCAAGTGGAGCCGGGCCGGACGGCTGTCTTTCGCGGGGGTGTGCGAATCACCGCATGGAGGCCAATCTCAGAGGCGAAGATTCGCGACAAGCTCGATGTGAAGATTCGTGACCGCGTGCTGGAAACCGACCTCAAGGCCCTGGGAATTAAGGATTTGGGGGATGCTACGTCGCTACGTCGCTGCCCTGAGCTGTTCGTCAATGGCAAGCCCCAGACGCTCGCCCGCTGGCCGAACGAAGGCTTCGTCAAGACCGGCGTCATCCTCGGCAAAGACACCTTCAAAATCTGGAACCGGATTGAAGGTTGTCGAGATGGAAAATTTACCTACGTCGAGGACCGGCCGAACCACTGGCTGGATGAACCGGATGTGCGCCTCTATGGCTACTGGTTCTGGGACTGGTTCGAGGAGTTTCAGAAAGTCGCTTCTATTGATCCGGATGCCCAAACGTTCACGTTATCACGACCCTATTCCAATTACGGATATCGTAAGGACCAACGTTACTATGCGCTGAACGTGTTTCGCGAACTTGACATCGAGGGGGAATGGTATCTGGATCGCCGTACGGCAACGGCCTACTGGCTTGCCCCGGAGGGAATCGAGGTTTCGAAAGCAGAGACAGTCTTAAGTGTGTTCGACCAACCTTTTATCACGATGACTGATGTCGAACATGTGATTCTTCGCGGATTGACTCTACAGGAGGGACGTGGCAATGGGATTCATATTAGTGGAGGAGCCGATTGCCTGGTGGATAATTGTACAATACAGCGGCTTGGGGGGGATGCTATCGTCGTTGAAGGAGGAGAACGTCATGGCATTTTCGGGTGTACGATGCACACGCTCGGCTGCGGCTCGATGCGCGTCACCGGAGGGGACCGCCAGACATTAACGCCAGGCCGGCACTTTGTCGAGAATTGCAGGGTCTTTGACATTTCGCGTCTGAAGCGTACCTACGCTCCGGCGGTTCATCTCGACGGATGTGGCAACCGGGTCGCACACAACATGTTTGAGGACATTCCTTCCTCGGCCCTGCGCATTGAGGGCAACGATCACCTTATTGAACTGAATGTCATCCGAAACGTCGTTCGGGAATCGGATGACCAGGGTGGGCTTGATATGTTTGGCAATCCGCTTTATCGCGGGGTCGTCATTCGCTGGAATCGGTGGAGTGATATCCGAGGTGGTACGGAGAACGGTGCGGCCGGTGTCCGACTGGATGACATGATCTCCGGCGTCGCCGTTTACGGAAACCTCTTCGAGCGGTGCGGCAACGTACATTTCGGCGGCATCCAGATCCATGGGGGCAAGGAGAATGTTGTGGAGGGCAATCTCTTCATCGATTGTTTCGCAGGGCTTAGCTTCAGCCGCTGGGGCGAGAAACGCTGGCTCGAATCTATCGAGCGTTTTCTCCCACAGGCAGACAAGCCTCCCTATTTGAACCGCTATCCTGAGTTGGTCAATCTCAAGGCCAATGCCGATGTGAACATCATTTGTCGTAATGTCTTTGCTCAATGCGGCAGTGCCTTCCTGCGCAATGGTCAGGTGCAGGAGACGGCGCTCAATGCAATTACCCACAAGCCTTTTGATGAGACACAGGCAGCACATGGACAGAAATCTCCGGGTAACGTAGAGCTGCTTAGGCCGCTTCTTTTTGAACCGATCCCAATAGACGAAATAGGACCATACGAATCGAACTGACTGGGCGGTTGGTAAAAGTATAGATAAACCATGTGAACTTGCTTCTATTTAGTCGTAAATATAAGTTCGCTTGAAACGACTGCTCCCCGGTTATCAGTTACGGTAAGAAACCAGATTGTTGCATCGTCCGGCGGCGCAGGCGAGATAATACTCTTGCCTTCAATGCGTGCAGACATACTCTCCCAGTCGAGCTTGTTGATTGGCACAGTTCCCGTAGTATAGTGGAGTTGTGCGGAAGTAAGGGGTGTTTTGCTCTTAACCTTGGCATGGACTTGCCTTTCGGTTAACTCCGGTTTCATGATGGTCGGCAGCGGCGTACCGCTCTTCAAATATTGATCTACAAAAAGTCCAATTTCTTTCGGTTCCCAGCCCTGCTTATGACCATGAGGCATATTGACAGTAATGCGGAAGTTTCGTTTGCTCTTCACGAGGCTATATGTCTTGGCATAACTATCAAGCGGATAAGCGAAATCATTAGTACCATTGATGAAAAATACCGGCATTGTTGCCGATCCCACATACATGGAGGGATCCCATAAACTGACCCATTTACTTTTCTGCTGTTGTGTCATTTGTGCAAATTGATTCAGCCATACACTGTTTTCATGCAGAAATCCACATCCGTAAACAGGTACGGCCGCTTTAAAGCGATTATCAAGTCCCGCCACGATACATGTCAGGTACCCACCCCAACTGATTCCGGTAACAGCCGTGCGCCTTGCATCCACTTCCTTGAAGCTGCGTATCAGTGAATGGGCCAGGATAGCGTTTGCGACGGCATGATAAGTCCACTGATTTTCTGCAGGTTGGTCGATAGCGCCAAACTTTTCTTTATCACTTTGGCCGGGGCCGCCATCCGGAAGTCGTTTTCGCTCCAATCCACAACCAGCTAGATCCATAGCAATCGCTGCATACCCACGACTGGCCCATAGCTCTGCCCATTCCCTGAATGCTGTCCCACCGCCGCCATGCACTAACACAATGGCCGGAAAGCTGTGGTCTTTCGCAGGTTGACCGGTCACGGTAGTTGGAGTAGCGTAATAAGCAAAAATGCGGGTTGGCTTGCCCTGGTAAGGTCTGCCCTGATAGTAAAGTGACCGCACCTGTCCTTCATGGGAAAGCCATTCAAAATGCGGGGGCCGACTCAAATCGGCTAAGTCCCAGGGTGTTGTTTGAGGTAATGATTTTGCAGGACGAATAACATTGCATTCTTGCTGTGTGCTCAAACAACCGCTACTCACATATGCCAACGCCAGGAAGCATAGTAACCATTTTTTTCGTAATCTTGCTAAGAACATATTCAGTTCCTTTCTATTTATTCCGGTGCAAAGTCCCATCGGCAGATTCACAAACGATTTATTGGCCCAAATATTCTCAATAGAGGTAGGTGATTATAATCTCCACTGTAACTGTTAGCAACCCATTACCAATACTGGGGAACACTCTCATTCGGAGCTTAATAATTAAAAATTTCTTACGCATATTGTATGTCTAACGTTAAGATGGAGTAAGATGAGCAAACAAAATAACAAAAACTTACTGCCGCCTACAAGACTAACCGTGGTCAACCGAGAGCAGAAAGTAGTTCAGAGTTTTAGACCGATTATAATCGCAATAGGCTTTGCGAAGTGTAAAATAATAATTGCCACAACCAATTTATTGAACTAACGAAAATGAAGCCTTTTCACAAACGCAAATATCGAAGGTTGCTTATATTCATTTTTCTGGTGACGATTTGCTTTTTGTTCCTCGATCCTGCTCAATTTTTAGAAGGCAGGATGGAGCCGAAAGTTATAGCATTCGTTATCGATTCTGCTTCCAGTATGATGGAGAAAGAGCGGAACATTCTGAACCTATTTGAAGACCTAACTCACGGCCAGGTAGTGTGTAACATATTGAGAAGATATGGCGAACCTGACAAACTTAATTTTTTCAGTGTGGACGATACACGAGGCAATATTGACAGAAAAAGCTATCTCAATGCTCTTACTCTCGTAGGGAGTTATCTCCGAGATAATACAAGCGATCGGGTTGTGATAAACATAAGCCTCGGGTCGTATTCTCCCGAACCACTTGAGAGAAAGCTCATCAAAGACATTCTTGAGCAGGGCGCTATCGTGGTGGCCGCCGCAGGCAATGACGGCGTAAAGGATTCCATTTATCCGGCAGCCCTGGATGGGGTCATTTGTGTCGGGGCCTCTGGGGGTGGAGTTCGCCAGAGCTACTCCAATTATGGCAATATAGATATATTTGCTGATGGAAGCTACCAAACTACGCAGACGCTTTCCCTTCCATCAGAAACCGGCATAGAGAGTCATACCCGCGCTGTGAAGCTTAATGGAACATCTTTTGCCGCTCCGAAGGTATCCGGACTGATAGTGAAAATGCTACAACTGAAACCTTCCCTTGAAAACCGGCAGATATTGGAGATCATCCAAAACACTTCAGACGATGTACTCGGTTTTGTGCAAGGTTCCATAAACCGCCTTAATGCTCTTGCGGCAATAAGTGGAAAATATGCCGCCTTGAGAAAGACAGGACAGGTTTTTTTAGTACTCCTCGAAGCTGTATGTATTATAGCTTTTATATTTGTAGGGCTGCTTATTGTCATTCCTATGCCAGAGTTCCTGTTCAGGGTAATTTTTCCCTCCCGCTGGATGGCCATTAAGATAAGAAGGATTGACAAGATAATGGGCGATGATAGAAAACGCCCCAGAGATATCAGGTACATCATCAACTGCTTGTTTCCAGGCTACAGCCGGCTTTTCGAGAGAGCCAACAATGCTTTGTTCAAAATAGGCGCCCCGGCAGTTAAACATCTGATACAAGCCTATCCGTATAAGCCCTGCAATGAATTTGGGGACTTTACGACATGTATATATAATCTTATAGAAGAGATTGGCGGCAAAGAAGCTGAAGAATTTCTCCGGTCCGAACAAGAAAGCCAGGATGATATATTTCAACCGGATTCTCAACAGAGGAATAAAAACCTGGAATAGCTTCAGGATTTTGAAAAGTCCTGAACAATTGAGAAGGGAGTGCCCCAATAGGCTATAGATTCTTCCAAAGATAAACTGTTTGATTGAATGCAATACTTCACTTATACTGTTCATGGCAATCTAACAAAATCAAGAGGATTAACTGATGGCAACAATAACAAAAAAAGAACTTATTGACCGAATAACAAAGAAGACTCAATGTAAGAATATTACCTGCAAAGAAATAGTGCAGCAATTCCTCGATGAGATAGCAACGGAGCTTGGCAAGAACAATCGCCTGGAGTTTCGTGACTTTGGAGTTTTCGAAGTCAAAGAACGAGCGGCAAGAACTGCACAGAATCCTAAAACTTTGAGAAAAATCCAAGTCCCCGCAAAACGGAAAGTGAAGTTCAAGATGGGGCGGTTGATGAGGGAAAGGATGAACGAGCACCCCACTGAGTAATATATTCCGTTTTTTTCTATCGCTTATGAACAAGTTTTAGCCTCACAGAAATAAGGAGAATCTGATGATTCGAAAATTCATGCCTTCAATTTATCTAATTGCTGTATTTTTAATCCTATGTGGTTCGTTTAGCGAATCTGCCTTTGCAGAAGAAAATTATATTACATTGTTTAACGGTAAGGACCTGAGCGGCTGGGTCCCAGTGGGAACACCAAAAGCATTTACTGTTAAGGAAAACTCTATTTACACAACAGGGGCCGGCCCCAATCCTTCCTGGCTTCGCACCGAGAAAGAATACGAGAACTTTGTTCTCCGTTTCGAGTACCGAACGGAAGGATGGTACGAAGGCGGTATTTTGATTCACGCCCCGCTTGATGGGCCGGGGTCCAAAATCGGATTTAAGCTCCATCTGCGACATGATCAGAAAGAATATGGAACCAGGTCTCCGGGAGCCATTTACGATGCCGCCACACCACGCAGTATCGCCAATTTGCCTTCGGGCCAATGGAATCGATGCGAAATAGTATGTAATTGGCCCCGGCTGCGCATCTCGTTCAACGGGACAGTCATCCATGACAACGATATGGAAGCCGATGATGCGTTCAGATATAGATTGCGCAAAGGTTTCATAGGTATTCAGAACATTGGTTGCAAAGCGTATTTCAGAAATATTCAAATCCGGCCGCTGCCCGGCAAGGAGGAATGGATTCATCTGTTCGCATCCGGTATGAAGGGATTCCGCACGGAGGGAGGCGCGGATTGGCAGATACAAAACGATATTCTGACCGGCAAGGGCCATGACGGTACAGCAATCACTATGGAAGAATTTGGTGGGCCGTTCGAGCTCCAGGTCTGGGTTAAGACTATCGTCAATGGAAATGGCGGAGTGCTCTTCAATTATGGAAAAAGCGGCGTCGAGGTGCAATGCTTCAATTCTCCGGACAGTACGAATCCCACGGGTAGTCTCTATGGTATTGCTCCTGCGAATCGGGTCGTTAGTTATGATGAGGAATGGTTTCTGCTCCAAATCTTCAATAATGGGCCAAAAGCTATGGTAATGGTTAATGGCGAAAGGGTCTGTGAAACCAATAAGCTGAAACCTCCGTACAAAGGCGGTATTGCTTTCCAACAACACACGCCGGGAGCGGTGATTCTCTATCGAGGCGCCAAGATTAAGAAGCAATAGGTATTGGCTTTGATTGGGTTTGAATTGGGTTTG